>NZ_DAITZW010000049.1:0-8139 GCF_036847465.1 Thermovirga lienii
TGGTTGGCCTTTTTATCTTTTGAGCTGAAAAGCCCTGCCTCTTAGACGGTGGTAGTGTTCACTCCAACCACCTTTCGATATTTTGAAGATACAGGTGCCTGAGCATCTGTGAGACGGGGCCGGGCCTGCCTTTTCCTATGATTGTCTTGCCAACCTTCACTACCGGCATTACTTCCTTTACGCTCCCGGTTATGAAAAATTCCTCCGCTTCGGGCAGTTCATCCATTCTGGGGCATCGCTCTATAACGACGAAACCTGCCTCCTTCGCCACCTCAATGACCATGTTTCTCATGGTTCCTGCCAAGACCCTGCTTGTGGGAGCAGTTATTATCTCCTTGCCTTTGACCATAAAGGCGTTGCTGTGGGATGCCTCTGTTATTTCACCGTTGGGGCAGTAGAGAACCTCTGCGGCCTCTGGATCTTCCCGAAGTGGCAGGTATCCTTGCAAGTAGTTTATGCTTTTTATGTGGGGTAAGGGCCTTTCCATGTCTATGGGTAGAAGCTTTATCCCTTCCTTGTAGAGCCTCTCATCAGGTGGATTTAAGGGTTCGAAAAACACAAAAAATCTTCCCTTTGGGAATTGCCCGCCCATCTCTATATCGCCACCAGTTAAGTATGGCCTAGCTCTTGCGTCTTCCTCGAAGCGGCTCAACCCCTCTCGGATTATTTCGTTCATCTCCTCCATTGTTAGGGGCATGTTTATGCCGCATCTTTGTGCTGATTCCTTCAGGCGTTCGAGGTGCATAGAAAGGGCCATGGGGCGTCTGTTGTACGTTCGTATAGTCTCGAAGACTCCTACCCCTCTTTGTACTGACAAATCTGTTACGGGGATATATGTCTTGTGGGGGTCGGTATATTTCCCATTCATGTAGCAAAAGCGCATGATACTGCCTCCCTCTTACTTTCGAATGAATAATATGATAGTATACAACAAAAACTTGCAAATTAGCACATTGTATCTCAATTGTAGTGATTTTAGTTTATAATAAACCTGTTTTGGATGTTTTAGTATATGGAGGAGGTTGAGAGTATGGGTTTGGTTTATATTGACGGCAAGTTTGTGCCCAAGGAGGAAGCAAAGGTCTCGGTTTTCGACCATGCCTTTCTTTATGGAGACGCGGTGTTCGAGGGGATCAGAGCATATAACGGTAGAGTGTTCAGGCTGGAGGAGCACATAGATAGGTTGTATGACTCGGCAAGGGCAATTTGGCTCGAGATACAGATCCCCAAGAAGGAAATGATGGAGATAGTAGCGGAAAGCTGCAGGAAGAACAACCTCAAGGATGCCTATATTCGCTTGGTGGTAACAAGAGGTGTGGGAGATTTGGGACTTGACCCCCGCAAGTGTCACGGCAATGCAAGTATAGTATGTATAGCCGACAAGATCGCCCTCTACCCTGAGGAGTTTTATGAAAAGGGTCTCAAAGCCATTACCGCTGCCACTAGAAGGAACTATGGTGAGGTCTTGGCTCCCCAGGTCAAAAGCAACAACTACCTTCCCAACATAATGGCCAAGATAGAGGCTATAACTGCAGGTTGCTTGGAAGCCATATGCATGAGCAGGGAAGGGTTCGTAACCGAGGGTACAGGGGACAACATCTTCATCGTGAAGGACGGAACCCTGAAGACACCTCACCCGGCGGTGGGAATCCTTAAGGGTGTAACCAGAAAGGCCATAATGGAACTGGCAGAGCAGGAAGGAATTCCAGTAGAGGAAACCTTCATGAACCGTTTCGATGTATATACCGCCGACGAGATATTCTTCACCGGAACGGCAGCGGAAGTGATTCCCGTTGTGGAAGTTGACTCCAGGAAGATAGGTGACGGTGTGCCTGGTCCGATAACCAAGAAGCTCCGTAGTTTGTTCATGGAGCTCGTCAAAAAAGAAGGTTATCCTATATAATAGTTAAAAAGCGTTTTATATTCCGCAATTGGTCCGAAATACGATTTCAAGACACGTCAGAGCACTTACGCAGTTAAGGGCGGGATATCTCTACTCCCGCCCATTTACTTGTCATGCAAATGGAGGAGTGGGGAGTATGGCTTTTCAGATTTTGGCTATCAATCCAGGGTCCACCAGCACTAAAGTGGCATGGTTCAAGGATGAAGAAAAGGTTTGGCAGGAATCCATATCCCATGATCCCGAGGAAATTGCCTCTTTCCAGTCGGTTGCAAGCCAGTATGAGTATAGGTTGACAACGGTACTTAAGGTTGTTGAGGAAAAAGGAAGCAGCCTGGAGGAGCTGTCGGCAGTGGTAGGAAGAGGAGGCATATTGGATCCCATACCGGGGGGTACGTATAAGGTGGATGACCTTATGCTGGAACACCTTAGGAGAGGAAAGCCTTGGGAACACGCATCGAATCTTGGAGGTATATTGGCTCATTCTATAGCTTCAGAGAGGGGAATACCGGCTTTCATAGTGGATCCTGTGGCGGTGGACGAATTAGATGACATATCCAGGATAACAGGTCTTCCAGAGCTTCCCAAAAGATCTTTGGCCCATGCGTTGAACGTCAAGGCCACGGTTAGAAAAGCGGCGAAAGATCTGGGGAAGAAATGGGATGAGTTGGACGTTATAGTGGCTCACCTTGGCGGAGGCATTACGGTATGTGCCCATACGGGGGGGCGCATGGTGGATCTTAATAACGCAAACGAGTTCGGCCCGTTCTCCCCGGAGAGAGCGGGAGGAGTGCCTGCAGGTGATCTGGTCAGGCTTTGCTTTAGCGGAGAGTATACCATGCAGGAGATACGGAGAAAACTGGTAGGCAGTGGGGGCTTGATGGGCTACTTGGGGACAAGCGACGTAAGGGAAGTGAAAAAGCGCATAGCGGAAGGAGATCAAAAGGCTCTCTTGGTCTACAGGGCCATGGCCTTGCAAGTTGCCAAGGAGATAGCATCGTACGCTGCCACGCTCAAGGGGAAGGTGGATGCTATCTTGATAACCGGCGGAGTAGCGCACGACAGCGATTTCGTCGCCCTTGTCCAGGAACGGGTGCAGTGGATCGCGCCTGTTTTGCGATATCCTGGTGAGGATGAGATGAGAGCTCTCGCAGAAGGAGCACTAAGGGTGCTCAGAGGTGAGGAAGAGCCTAGGATTTACGGTGATTCCATAAAAAGGCGGGAGGCGTAAAAAGTGTCCTTTAAAGATTTGGAGTTTTTGATTTCTGAAAGCAAGGCTGGGAGAAAGATGCGCTTGGCTGTAGCGGCAGCTCAAGGGATTGATGTGCTTGAGGCAGTTTGGGATGCTGCTAGAGAAGGAGTAATTGAGCCTGTGCTCTTCGGTGACCTGGAAAAGGTGGATGCCTACGCCGCTGAGCTAGGCATCGATGTGTCCAATTTCGAGAGGGTGCCCTGTTCCTCCGAGGGTGAAGCAGCAGAGAAGGCAGTCAAGGCCGTTTCTTCGGGAGAGGCAGACCTCCTGATGAAGGGAAACGTCAAGACTGCTACTTTGCTCAAGGCGGTCTTGAACAAGGAGTGGGGCCTCAGGACGGGAGCCATGTTGTCTCACCTTTTCCTCTTTTACATCCCCAAGCTGGGAAGGGTGGTATCCCTGACCGATGGAGGCATGACCATGTATCCCGACTTGAACACGAAAAAAGCCCTCATAGAGAACGCGGTTTCCTGCTATAGGAAGCTTGGCGTAGACTGCCCCAAGGTGGCTGTGTTGGCAGCGGTGGAAGTGGTCAACCCTGATATGCCCTGTACCCTTGATGCTGCAGCATTAAAACAGATGAACCTTCGTGGCCAGATAAAGAACTGTATAGTAGACGGACCCCTTGCCTTGGATAACGCCATAAGCGAGGAATCGGCAAGGCATAAGGGCATAGTATCGGAAGTGGCAGGCAAGGCGGACATACTGCTGGTTCCTGATATAGAGGCAGGAAACATGGTGGGCAAGGTCATGATGTACATGGCTGGAGGGGTTGGCGCCGGAGTTATTTTGGGGGCTAAGACTCCTATAGTTTTGACGAGCCGGTTCGATTCTGCGGCGACCAAATTGCGCTCTATAGCTTTGGGGGCTGTTTTGGCCAGTAGATAAGTAAGTCTCAATAGATATTTGGCTATATTTTGATAATATATTGTTTCGTAAATAAATTACATTTTACTAAGGAGGTCCTGTAAATGAAACAGATCAAGTCCCTTGTAGAGCTTCTTGCATACGCGAAGGAAGTAGGTCCCAAGAAAATTTCCGTGGCACTGGCAGAAGACCCAGAGGTGTTAGAGGCCGTTGAAAATGCCAGGAAAGAAGGCATTGCAGAGGCATTCCTGGTAGGCAACGCAGACAAGCTCAAGGAAGTGGCCGATTCTATGGGCGTAGATTTGAGCAACTACGAAGTGGTGGACGTAAAAGGCAGCCAGAACGAGGTCAGCCTTGAGGCCGTTAAGCTGGTTTCCTCCGGCAAGGCAGACATACTGATGAAGGGCATGATTTCCACGGCTAACTTCCTCAGGGGAGTGCTTAACAAGGAAGTTGGGCTTCGCACCGGCGGGACCCTTTCTCATGTGTACATTCATCAGGGAGAGGGTTACGATAGGCTCTTTTTCATTTGCGACCCAGCCTTCAACATGTATCCAGATCTTCCCACGAAGGTTAACATTATAAACAACACCGTCCAGCTCGCTCATGCCTTCGGCATAGAGATGCCCAAGGTCGCAGTTCTTGCGGCTGTGGAAGTGGTCAACCCCGACATGCCCTGCACATTGGATGCGGCAGCTCTCTCTCAGATGAACCGTCGTAAGCAGATAAAAGGTTGCATTGTTGATGGGCCTTTTGCCCTGGACAACGCCATAAGCGAGGAGTCGGCCAAGCATAAAGGCATAGTTTCCGAAGTCGCCGGCAAAGCGGACATCCTTCTTGTCCCTGATATAGAGGCAGGAAACATGATGGCAAAGGCAATAGTTTACTTCAGCAACAATAAGACGGCAGGACTGGTCCTTGGAGCCAAGGCCCCTGTGGTTTTGACAAGCAGATCCGATACTCCAGAGACCAAGCTCCTTTCCATAGCCTCTGCGGTTGCCCTTTCTGTGTATCAGAACAAGTAAGTGAAAGTATCCTGGAGGGCCGACGCAGAGAGCGGCCCTCTTCTTTATGAGTGGAGGGAGGAGTACCATGGCTTTCAGGATTTTGGCAATAAACCCTGGATCTACCAGCACTAAGATCGCTCTTTTCGAGGATGAACAGGAGAAATGGAGCGAGACCCAGCGTTATGATGTGGATGTATTGAGTCACTATGCTGGCATACCAGCTCAGGAACCCTTCAGGCTCAAGGAGATAAAGAAGACCCTCCAAAAACACGGCGAGGACATAACTACCATAGATGCCTTCGTCGGGAGGGGCGGGCTTCTTCGTCCCATTCCGGGAGGCACGTACAACATAAGTGAAAGGATGCTCGAAGATTTGAGGTCTTGCAAGTACGGCGCTCATGCGAGCAATCTTGGTGCACCCTTGGCTAAACATCTAGCGGATGAAGCGGGAGGTAAGCCTGCCTTTATAGTTGACCCTGTCGTGGTGGACGAGATGATAGATGAGGCCAGACTCTCGGGTCTTCCAGGCATCGACCGAAAGTCCATCTTTCATGCCCTGAATCAAAAGGCAGTGGCTAGGCGAGCTGCTGCTGAAATGGGTAAAAAGTATGAGGAAGTAAACCTCGTGGTTGCCCACATGGGTGGTGGAATTTCCGTAGGCGCCCACGAAAAGGGTAGGGTTATAGACGTAAACAATGCCTTAGATGGAGAAGGCCCTTTCTCTCCAGAACGGGCAGGTTCTCTACCTGCGGGAGAATTGGTAAAGTACGCCTTCAGCGGGAAAATAGAGATGACCGAACTTTTGAGAAAGCTCACGGGTAAGGGAGGACTTGTTGCGCACCTGGGCACCAACGATCTTAGAGAAGTGGAAAGACGCATGGATGAAAAGGACAAACACGCCGAGCTAATCTTCAGGGCGATGGCGTATCAGGTGGCAAAGGAAATAGCTTCTCGCGCTGCGGCCCTGAGTGGCAAGGTGGATCTGGTGGTTTTGACCGGAGGATTGGCCTACAGTCAGCGATTTGTAAAGGAGATAGAAGAGAGGATCTCCTTTATAGCTCCTGTGAAGGTGTACCCTGGCGAAGATGAGATGAAAGCGCTGGCGGAAGGAGCCTTACGGGTATTGAGGGGGGAAGAAGTGGCTAGGGAGTATCTAGATTGAAGACAGGCACGGTCGCAATAAAGGAAAGTTTTTTATATGGCTGGGAGGCTTTTGTTAGAAATTTCTTCTTTTTTTTGAGTTTTTTTGCCATATTCCTTTTTCCGATGCTTCTTCTGGAAGTCTATTCCAAGAACTGGAATGAGGGAAGCCTCCTGTATAATGTGGCCATGCTTTTTGGTTCCCTTTTACGAATTGTGTCGGCCATGGCGCTTTTGAGCTTGTGTCTTCACATCTTTGATAATGGAAGAGCCAGTATTGATGCCTTTAAGCATATGCTTAGGAGGTTTGTCCCTTATTTCATCGTCACAACTTTGTACGGAATGATGCTTGGTTTTGGGCTTATGCTCTTTGTGGTGCCGGGGCTTTACCTAGGGGTAATCTTTCAATTTGCCCCTTTTCTTGTATTGGACAAAGGCATGGGTCCTATTCAGGCTTTAAAGGAGAGTCTTTCCCTCACCAAGCAAGTTCGTTGGGAACTTTTTTTCTTCGATGTTCTTGTAGTATTGGCCAATTTGGGAGGGAGCCTTCTGTTTGGGGTGGGAGTGCTTATAACGGTTCCTGTAACGTTTTTGGCCATTACTTATGTTTACAGAGGTTTGTTGAATTCTAGCGGGGCTTGATAAAAAAGGTCCCGGTGGGGCGACCGGGACCACAGGCAGAGAAGAGGAGTGTGGAAGTGAGGATCTACCATCCCTTCAGGCACGGCAGTATTGCGTCGGGCACCTTGCCCTCTGCTGTGTCCTTAAAGGAGGCATCTATGATCTCAAGGGCCTCCTCCAAAAGCTGGTCTGATATATTGATCGGAGGAGCTACCCTTAGGACGTTTCCGTTCTTGCCGAAAGTTATCAATATCAAGCCCCGTTCCCATGCAGCCCAAGAAATCTTTAGGGCAGTGGCTTTGTCGGGAGTCTTTGAGGCCTTGTCAGATACGATCTCTACGCCCATGAGAAGGCCTTTTCCTCTTACGTCCCCGATGAAGGGATACTGGGACGCCTTTTCTTTGAACCACTCTTTGAGGAAAAGCCCTCTTTCTTCTGCTTTCTGCAATAAGTTCTCTTTTTTGAGGGTTTCCAGCACCGCCACTGCGGCAGCACAATTTACACTGTGTCCTGCATGGGTATAGGCAAAAAACGGGACAGGTACTGCATCCATTATCTCGGCTCGGCCTATTACGGCTCCAAGGGGCATGCCGCCTCCTAAAGCCTTTGCCGATACCACTACGTCAGGGGCTACGTCGTAGTGTTCTATAGCCCACATCTTGCCGCTTCGGCCCATTCCGGTCTGAACTTCCTCGTCTATGAAGACTATGTTCTTTTCTTCCGTGAGAGTTCTGAGGCCTTTCATGAACTCCGCAGGAGGAAATATCATTCCTCCATCTCCCTGTGCAGGCTCTATGATCACGCCAGCCACATCGCCCTGTAGGTCCTCTATCAGCTTTTCTATCTCCAGCAGGGCTTTTTGGGATAATAGGTCCGGTTCAGCATAACCATCTATGCCCCACTTGTTGCGATAAGGATCGGGATATTCAGCAAACACAATGTGTTCATCGGGACAGATGACCTTCTTGGTTTCCTGGTCTATTATCCCGGTGGCTGACAGAGAGCCGTAGGTCATTCCATGGTAGGAATGCTTGAAGCTTATTATATATTTCTTGCCAGTGAAGGCCCTGGCGGCCTTTATGGCCGAGTCCACGCTGTCCGAGCCAGAGAAACCGTAAGCCACCTTTTTGGGGAAATCGCCAGGTGTGGATTGGGTCAAAAGCTCTGCGAGCTTAACTGGTTCTTCGTTGTAGAAGTAGACGATGGTGTAGTTTTGTATCTTCTCAATGTGATTTTTCACCGCCTCTACCACCGCAGGATGACTGTGGCCTATGTTGTACACGGCCGCACTGGATAGGATGTAGATGAGCCTATATTTCGTTCCGTCTACTTTGGTAAAGTGAAAGAGATAA
>NZ_DAITZW010000050.1:0-7865 GCF_036847465.1 Thermovirga lienii
GAAGAAGACCCGGTCAAGACCCTGTTCATAGCTGAAAGGGCGGTAACCCTGACCGATATGATCGGCAGATGTAAAGGTGCCGTAAACAACTGGGCGAGCGCAGTGCCTCTGGTCTTCAAATATCCCCTGTTAGACGGCCTTGCCCGTCTGCTTTCTGCTGTGACCGGAGAGCACTACAGCGAAAAGGACCTCGAGGAGGCGTCAGACAGGGTGTATTTGCTGGAGATGGCCTTCAACGCTAGACAGGGCATCCGCAGAAAAGATGATAGGTTCCCGGTCAAATGGGACATGATAGGAACCAAGGAAGCTGAGGAGGAAAAGGCAAAACACGACAAGATGCTTGATGGATATTACAAGCTCAGAGGATGTGACCCCAATACAGGATTGCCTCAAAGGGAGACAATGGAAAGGCTAAAGCTTGAAAAGGAAGCAGAAAGGCTCTACTCTGAAGACACCCTGGACAACTGGGATGGACCCCAGCTTTGGCCGCTGGACAAATACCCTTCAGGAACAAGACGCGCCTAAAAGAATCGCCCCCTGCTCCTGCAGGGGGCGATTCTTTAACATCCCTTCTTTTGAAATTTCATGCTCCGCATGGAATTGACAAGAGCAAGCAACGCGACCCCTACGTCAGCGAAGACGGCCTCCCACATGGTTGCCACTCCCATGGCCCCCAGAGCAAGGAAAAAGGCCTTTACGGATAAGACCAAGACAATGTTCTGAAGAATTATTTTGCGGGTCCTCCTGGCTATGCATATGGCCTCAGGTACCTTCTCAAGGGAATCTCCCATTATTACCACATCAGCGACCTCTATTGCTGCGTCGCTCCCTATGCCCCCCATGGCGACCCCTACGTCGGACCTGGTTATTACGGGCGAGTCATTGATCCCATCCCCAACAAAAAGGAGCTTTTCCTTTTCTCTTGCCTTTTCCATCTCCTCTTCAACCGCCTTGACCTTTTCTTCGGGAAGCAAAGCCCCCTTGAAGCAAGGAATGCCTGCTTCCTTTGCGACAGCTTCCGTGGACCTTTGATTGTCTCCCGAAAGAACCATCAACTTCTCTACGCCAAGGGCCCTGAGCTTTGAAACTGCATTCTTGGCCTCCTGTCTCAATGCATCGCCCAATAGAATCCTTCCTATGTGCTTGCCCTCTAAGGCAACGTTTACGACAGTGGCATTCTTTGAGCTTTCCTTCACTTCTATGCCGTTTTCGGACAAAAATTCATCCGTCCCTACGATTATCTTTTTACCCTTCCAGTTGGCCATAACACCCTTGCCGGGGTAGACCTTGTGGAAAGTTATCTCTTCATCTCTCAAAGGAAGCCTTCGCCTTTGCGCTTCTTTCACGATGGTTCTTGCTATGGGATGGTTGGAGTGAAGTTCTGCAAGGGCAGCAAGCCTGAGAAGCTCCGATTCGTCAAATCCATCGACGACTTCAACAGAGAGAACTCTGAAGACTCCTTCCGTCAGGGTACCTGTCTTGTCAAATATCACGGTTCTCACATCATTGAGGGCATCCATTACGATCGATCCTTTTATGAGGACTCCCCTCGCGGAAGCAAGGCCTATTCCACCAAAATAACCAAGGGGTATGCTTATGACCAGGGCACATGGACAAGATATGACTAGAAGCACCATGGCCCTGTAAAGCCAATTGGAGAAAGTTTCTCCTTCCACGACCAGGGGAGGTATAACGGCCACTGCCACCGCTAGCAATACCACCACAGGGGTATAATATTTCGCAAAGGTGGTTATGAACTTTTCTGTCTTTGCCTTCCTCGCAGAGGCCCTCTCTACAAGTTCCATCATCTTGTATATGGAAGACTCCACAAAGGGTTTGGTGATCCTTATGCGAAGCAGCCCCTCTTTATTTATACAGCCACCTTTGACCTCCGATTCAGGAGAAACGCTGATGGGAAGAGACTCTCCTGTTAAGGGAGAGGTGTCTACAGACGAAAAGCCCTCCAGCACCACACCATCCAGCGGAATTTTCTCTCCAGGCCTTACTACCACTACAGCGCCAGGACTTACTTTCGCAGGATCCATTTCTACCATTTTCCCACCGATGCTTACCAGAGCAGTCTTGGGACGGGAAGCCAGAAGGGATTCTATAGATCTTCGTGACTTATTTACTGCTTTATCCTGAAGGATCTCCCCTATTCGGAAGAAGAGCATGACACCCACAGCCTCAGGAAGGGCCCCTATGAAAAAGGCTCCTACGGTAGCGACAGCCATGAGAAAATATTCATCGAAGATATAACCATGAAGTAAATTTTTCACTGCTTTGGACAGGACGTTGCTGCCTGCAGCCAGATATCCTGATAAGGCAAGAACATAGTTCCAAGGGTAAGGTATGAAAGATCTTTCTTGGTTTACTAAAAGTAGAATGAGGGCAAAGGCCGAAAACAACATTACGACCCCATCTTTTGTAACTCTCAATAGTTTTTTAGGTGCATTGCCGCTGTCAGAAGCACAACACTCCCTGGGCATTTCCTGCGACAGTTCTTTAGCTTCTGCAGGGACGACTTCCACATGGGGTTCGAAGCTTTTTATTATATGTTCCACTACTTCATGCTCATTGGGTAACCGACTTTTTATGTAAAGGACACCCTTTGAGAGGTCCAACACCGCCTCATGGATTCCCTCAGTTTTATTCAAGGCATCTTCAATTTTTGCCGCACAACCTGCGCATGCAAGCCCCTTTAATAAATATTTTCTCTCTTGTGCCTCCAAAACCTGCTGCTCTGTCATTTGTGGCCCCCTACCTTTCATCTTCCTTGACGTGCTCCAATGCCATATCCAACGCCGCCTCTATGTGTGCATCATCCAGCGAGTAATAGACCGCCTTCCCCTCTCTTCTGCTTTTCACGATCCTCCCGTTTCTAAGCTTTTGAAGCTGCTGAGAGACAGCGGGCTGGCTCATACCTACGACCGCGCACAGATCACATACACAAAGGGGGCCATTCCTCAGCGCCCACAGTATCTTGAGCCTCGTTCTGTCCGAAAAAAGCTTGTAAAAGTCGCTCATTTCTTCAAAAACTTCATCGGTAAGCATGGAAGATTTTGCTCTTTCTACTTCTTCCTCATGGACACAGAAGACTTCGCAGACAAGGTCTTCTCTTTGTGGGGTTCTCTTAACATTGGCCATGAAATCACCTCAACATATAGTCATATGCTTATGTAATTATATATTGATATTTTCTGTATGTCCATAATAAAAGGGCGGCCCTTTTGGCCGCCCTTTAGGGGAAAGTGAGTGCGGATTAGGCAATAGGTTTGAGGGATCTCTGGTATATCTTTTTGATGACTTCATCGGTTCCTTCCACTGGTGCAAGGGACACCAGGCCATCCAGAGAAGGAGTTTCCCTTACCAGTTTCACTAGCTTGGGTATATCTTTACCTTTGAAGCCCTCATCTTCCAATTTAGAGGTTACACCAACGGAGAATATCCATTTCTCCAATGTCTTGGCAACTTCCTCTGCCCCTTCGGCGCCCTTGGTTATGGGCTCAAGGACTTCATCCAAAATGTCCTTGGAAGCAGGATAAATAGCTTCGACAACCGCTGGCACTATCATCGCCAACCCCAATCCGTGAGCTAGTTCTGGCTTTATGGCAGAAAGTGGGTGTTCCAGCGCATGGGTGAAATGCAAGAGCCCGTTGTCGAAAGAGACTCCAGCTATCATGGAAGCATAGAGGAGGAAGTACCTCGCCCTCAGGTCTTGAGGGTTCTCCACCGCCTTGGGCAGGTATTTTGCTATAAGCCTCACCGTTTCCTTGGCAAGCAAGATTGAAAATGGGTTAGCCGTCTTGGTGGTGCAGGCCTCTATGACATGGTTCAACGCGTCAATGCTTACGTACTTGGTTTGATCCAAGGAAAGACCCGTCATCAGTTCGGGGTCGTCTATGGAGTACATGGGATATATGCAGTCGTAAGCTATCGCTGGCTTGTATTCTTTCTCTGGTATGGAGACCACCGCGAAACGGTCCACTTCCGTCCCCGTTCCATGGGTAAGGTTGATTGCCACCAAGGGAACGGCCCTCTGGGGAACAAAAGAAAGTTCGTAAAGATCCCTGGCAGTCTTGTCCTTGTACTCCAGAAGTATGGCTACGCTCTTTGCTGCATCAATGGGGCTTCCGCCGCCTATGGCTATGACTGCATTGGCCCCAAGATCTTTTCCCATCTTGGTTGCTTCATCCACGCTGTCAGCCGTTGGGTTAGGGGTTACCTTGTCGTAAACCGCGTACCCCATGCCCTGCTCCTTCAAGGCCTTTTCTACATGATCCCAAGCTCCAGTCTTTTTGTAGGAGCTTCTGCCCGTTACTACCAAGACATTGCTTACTCCCTTTTCTTTAAGATCCTTGGCTATGTCTGAGATCTTTCTTATAGCTCCTGCTCCAAAGTAAACAGTGGTCTTGGTCCTTATTTCCTGTACTTGGTCAATGGGGAAAACATCATCCCACATGACAAAACCCCCCAATCGCATATTAGTGAATATCTTCGCTATGAATAATAGCAGGGGGTTTTTGGTTTGTCAACTATTTCACTATTGGGAGTTTGTTATTGTGTATTTTTTCTCTATATTGCGACAGAAAGGCACTCTGGCTCTATTGCCCGCCAAACATGAGGGAGAACACGCTCTCTGACAAAAGGGCTATGGAGCTTATGACTATCGTGCCTGAAAGCACTAAAGCGGAGTTGTTGGATATAAGGCCACTCATTATAATGCTTCCCAACCCTCCTGCGCCTATCACGGCACCGATGGCAGCGGTACCAAGATTGAGGATGAAGGCATGACGTATCCCGTTTAGGATATGGGGAAAAGCTATGGGGAACTCGACTATCCACAGCCTTTGAACCTCCTTCATCCCAAGGCCATCCGCCGCGTCCAAGATGTCCCTGCCCACCGATTGGAAACCAATTATCGTGTTGGCCGCGACAGGAAGAAGCGAATAAAGGAAAAGGGCCAAAAGGGTTGGCTTCCATCCAAAGCCCAAGATGGGAAAAGCAAGTATGATAGCAGCTGAAGGAGGTAAGGACTGCAAGAGGGCGTTTGTACGAACGGCCAAAGGAAGGTACTCTCGACCAAATGATCGAGTCACGTAAACTCCCACCGTCACACCTACAACAACCGAAAGGGCCGTTGCACTCAAGGTAAGGCCCAGGTGAACCAACGTCATATGAGCAAGAGATATCCTGGGATGCACATACGAAGATGCGTTGGGGAAAAGGCTGCGCAACACCAGCTTCTGAACTGTTGGGCTCAGAACGTACACTGCAAGCAAAAAAGCCATGAAGGCATTAATGGCTAGCGCCTTCTTTCTATCCTTCTTTCGTGATCCTTTGAATATCATCAAACAGCACCTCTGCTACAACCTTTCCTGAATCATCAACCACCGGAATAGCTGACAAACCAAGGGCCAAAAGCCTTGAAACGCACTCCTTCAAAGATGCGTAAGGCCTTGCAGCGTGAATGCTCACTCGCACCGTCCTATAAGCAAACTCACCAGAATCTTTCTTGAACTTTGCCAGTATTTCCCCTTCCTCGAGGGGTTTCCAAGAAACGCCAGAAAGTCCAACAAACTCCTCTTTCTCTGCTCTGAGGGGTTTTGCTATTCTGTCCGCCGTAAGAAGGGTCAAACGCTGTAAGGTTCGGTCCGTGCCCAAAAACTGCTCCACGAAATCGCTACCAGGTTCCTTGAGCAACCTCTCTGGAGCATCAGCCTGTACCACTACACCGTCCTTCATGATGACCATGTAGTCCGCAAGGCGAATGGCTTCGCTCAAGTCATGAGTGATGAAAAGCACCGTTTTCCTCAAGCGCCTCTGGATCCTAATAAACTCGTCCTGCAATTCCTCCCTTTTCAATGGATCTACAGCACCAAAGGGCTCGTCAAAGAGCAAAACTGGTGGATCAGCCCCCAAAGCCCGCGCAACGCCTACTCGTTGGGCTTCCCCCCCTGAAAGTTCAGAAGGATATTTATTGGCGTACTTTCCCGCATCCAAGCCTATAAGATCCAAAAGTTCCTTCGCCCTCTTTTTCTTTCTATCTTCAGGCCACCCCAAAAGCCTTGGAACCAGTAGGATATTTTCCTCCACTGTAAGGTGAGGAATAAGCCCCACGTTCTGAATTGCGTACCCCATTTGCCTTCGGAGTTCTATTTTGTCAAAGGTTTTTACGTCTTGCCCCTGGTACCTAACAGTCCCTCTCGTGGGCTCAACCATTCTGTTGACGGTCCTGATCATGGTGGACTTGCCGCATCCACTAGGGCCGATGATCACCGTCACCTTTTCACCAGGTATCTTTAGGTCTATCCCTCTCAGGGCTTCTACCTCGCCGTATTTGACTTCTACTCCGCTAAATTCGATAATGGCCTCGCGCATGACTAACTGCTCCTGTCTTCTGAATAATACTGTTTTCTAAGGGCCTTAGGGACCACCGCGTATCCTACAATGCGAAACAACGCATCTGCCCCTATAGTCAAAAGAGCTAAGAATATTATTCCAAGCACCACCATGTCCACCGAATATTGTCCTAAGCCCTCAAAAACGAATACCCCCAAACCTCCAGCACCTATCAGTTTGCCCAAGGTTGCATTGGCTATGGATTGTATCATGGCAAGTCGCACTCCATGGACTATGAAAGGTAAGGTCAGGGGAATTATTATTATCCTCAACATCTCCCGTCTGCTCATTCCCATGGCCTCGCCAGAGTCCAAAACAGACGGCGAAACCCCCTCTATACCAGCCAACGTATTCCTCAGGATGGGATAGAGGGCATAAATAGACAAGGCTATTATGGCCGGCGCATCCCCTATACCTCTTATTCCCATCTCCCTCAAAAGGGGGAAAGACCTGCTCAAAGCCGCCAAGGGAGCAATGAGCAAACCAAAAAGGGCTATACTAGGAATAGTCTGCAGCACGTTCATCAGGGCAAGAAATGCTTCCCTCGCCTTTCTTGCCCTGGAGATCAAAAACGCTGCGGGTATCCCCAGAAAACTTGCTATCAAGACAGCGCTGGAAGATATGCGAACGTGGTTTACAATCTCTGCGACTAAGCGGTCCTGCCTGTTCAATGCCTCTTTGAGAACCCCAAGGGCATCCAAACGCCCCGTGGCTATCAAAAACCACGACACCAATACAAGAATTCCAATCCCCAATGAGGCAATTCCTGGAGGTATCTCAAAACCCAACACAGGCACCAATAAAGAAAACGCCATCAGCAAAAAACCAGGACCTGGAGCGATCCTTACGGATTCTGGACCGTTTGCGCCATAGTAGGAGCTCAATCCAGAGAGGAACAGTATCAGAGAGATGGCACCCAAAAAAGAAAAAGCTATAGAAATCTTTTTCCTGGCCTCGCAAGAAGGGCAGAACAAAGCAATCCCATGAAGAAAGATGGGCAACAGAACAAAAAGGATACACCCCTTTTCAGGGAGTCCTGTAAGACCATACAGGACTCCCTCAGCTACCCTGTTTTCCCTAACAAGATAAAGAGGAAAAAAAACTGCCAAAACGGATATAAAGAAGGCTAGGCGCAACACGCCTTTGCCGTCATTTCCCTTGTTCATCCTCTAATTCAAAAATCCCTTTGCCTTCAAATATTCCTGGGCCACCTTTTTCGGATCCTGGCCATCTACCGCTATCTTACCGTTCAGGGTCTGGAGGGTTTCCAGGTCCAACGTTGCGAACAAATCTTCCAACAGAGGTTTCAACTCTGGATATATATCCAACACTTCCTGGCGCACCACAGGGGCCGGGGCATACACGGGCTGAATGTGCTTAGTGTCCTCAAGCACCACTAGGTTTAAAGCGGCAAGTTGCCCATCAGTGCCATAGGCCATGGCCGCATTGACTCCATCCTGCCT
>NZ_DAITZW010000051.1:0-7566 GCF_036847465.1 Thermovirga lienii
CCGCCCTTCGGCGGCAACCTGATGTATTCGGAGCTGAACTTCCTCTGGGAAGCCTGGCTCAAGGTGTTTACCAACAATGAGCCAGAGGCGATCGAGAATCAGGTGCAGGGCAAGGGCTTGCCGGAATACCAGCGCCTGATGACGGAGTGTTTCAAGGAATACTACCGCGTGCTCAAGCCGGGCCGCTGGATGACGGTGGAGTTCCACAACTCCAAAAACAGCGTCTGGAACAGCATTCAGGAAGCGCTGCAAACCGCGGGTTTTGTCATCGCAGATGTGCGCACATTGGACAAGAAGCAGGGCTCGTTCAAGCAGGTGACCAGCGCCAACGCGGTCAAGCAGGATTTGATAATTTCCTGCTACAAACCCAACGGAGGACTTGAAGAGCGCTTCAAGCGCGAAGCCGGCACTGAGGAAGGTGTGTGGGATTATATACGTACCCATTTAGGGAAATTAGCGCCACCAGCAATTAAGAACGGGAGCATGGAGATTAATCCTGAGCGCACGAACTACCTGCTCTTTGACCGCATGGTGGCCTTCCATGTCCAACGCGGCGTTACAGTGCCCCTTTCTGCTGCTGAGTTCTACGCCGGTCTTGCCCAGCGCTTCCCCGAGCGAGACGGAATGTACTTTTTGCCTGACCAGGTGGCGGATTACGACAAGAAGCGCATGAAGGTGAAGGAGGTCCTGCAGCTTTCGATCTTCGTCACCGACGAGGCCTCTGCCATCCAGTGGCTGAAAGCAAGTCTCACCAGGAAGCCGCAGACCTTCCAGGAGCTCCATCCGCAGTTCCTCAAGGAAATTGGTGGCTGGCAGAAACACGAGAAGCCTCTGGAACTCAAGGAGCTTTTAGAGCAGAATTTCCTTTGCTACGATGGTAAAGGCCCAATCCCATCGCAGATTGTTTCGTGGATGAAGCAGAGTTCGGAGCTTCGCAAGATTATTCAGGAAGAACTGGCGTCTGGGCGTTCGATGGAGGAGAACGGCCAACTCATCACTCAGTCTTCAGCCCTCATTAGTCGCGCGAAAGCGCGTTGGTACGTTCCGGATCCCAATAGGGCCAGCGACCTGGAAAAACTTCGAGAGAAGGCTTTGCTTAAGGAATTTGAGGAATATAAGCATTTCAGCGGGAGACGCCTGAAGGTGTTTCGCCTTGAGGCTCTTCGCGCCGGCTTCAAAAAAGCATGGCAGGAGCGTGACTACACCACTATTATTACCGTGGCGCGCAAGATCCCAGAGAGAGTGCTTCAGGAGGATCCGAAGTTGCTTATGTGGCATGACCAGGCGCTCACCAGATCTGGGGAGGAATAAAGCCTTTAGCAGAGCAAGATTTTCTGGAGGAAGGCCGGTAAATGGAAAAGGATAAAACTCAGCACCCAAGTTTAAATATTAAAAGCTATCCTTCAGAGGGTGATTGGATCTACGTGACATCCAATTGTACATATGGTTTAGTGGTGGAACGAACCACTCTGTGGGAGCATGAGGTTTTCCGTGTGTGGCTTCCAGCTACAGGTGCCATTGTGCGGGTTAGCAGGGATGGAATTTCAACTCAAGGTCCAAAATTTAACACTCACCATTTGACATATCTTGCTGCAGCGACACGGGTTGCTGATGCTCTGACTCATGACGTCATGCTTGCACCGATAGAATCTTCCGTCATACCTTTACCTCATCAGATTCATGCTCTATCTAGGGCTATATCTAGTGGAAGGGTGCGCTATCTTCTGGCTGACGAAGTTGGTCTTGGTAAGACTATAGAGGCGGGCCTTATAATGCGGGAGCTCAAACTAAGGGGAATGGTTAAGAGGGTTCTCGTTATTGTGCCCAAGGGATTGGTAAAACAATGGATTGCTGAAATGGAGACCCACTTCAATGAGCAATTTCATCCAATAATGTCAGAAGATTATCGTAGCTTAAAGCGCATGAACGGGATTTTGGACTCTTCCTCGCAAAACCCTTTCAGAATTTTCGATCAGGTCATTGTGTCCATGGATTCTGTCAAACCATCTTCTAATCCTGGGAGTGTAGCTTGGGAGAGATTTCAAGACTTAATTTCTGCTGGATGGGATTTGATTATTGTAGATGAAGCTCACCGTCTTAGCGGAAGTACCGATCAGGTTGCTCGTTACAGGTTAGGACGAGCTTTGTCCGAATCTTCACCATATATACTTTTGCTGTCGGCAACGCCTCACCAGGGTAAGACTGATCAGTTTCGGCGTTTGATGTCTTTGCTAGATCCTGAATCATTTTCGGACGAAACCAGCATAACGAAGAGTAGAGTTCATCCTTACGTTATTCGAACCGAGAAACGAAGTGCCATAGATGCAGAAGGTAAGGCTCTTTTCAAGCCAAGGCAAACCGAGTTGGTATCAATTTCATGGAAGGAGCACCATCACAGACAAAAAGAGCTTTACGAAGCAGTTACTGACTATGTACGTAAAGGCTATAACAAAGCAATTGCGGAAAAAAACAGCTATATAGGTTTTTTGATGATCCTAATGCAACGTCTAGTAGTTTCAAGTACTCGGGCAATAAGGTCTACTCTAGAACGTCGTTTGGAAGCTTTAGAAAAACCAGAGGAGCAACTCTCTCTCTTACCACTGCTCAATGAGGAAGATTGGGCGGAACTTGACGGACAAGAACAGGTAGATGCACTTGTGACTTCTAATCTAGGCGCTCTGGATGACGAACGGAGAACAGTAGAACTCCTTTTGGAAACCGCCAGACAGTGTGAAATTCAGGGGCCTGATGCAAAAGCGGAAGCTCTTTTAGATTGGATTTATAAACTTCAGATCGAAGAAAAGGATCCAAAACTTAAAGTGCTGGTTTTCACCGAATTTGTAGCAACTCAAGAAATGTTATACGAATTTTTAACAGAGCGAGGAATATCTGCAGTTTGTTTGAATGGTTCCATGTCCATGGAGGAGCGCAGAGATGTACAAGAACGATTTGCAAAAGAAGCAAGGGTACTTATATCCACAGATGCAGGGGGAGAAGGTCTTAACCTGCAATTTTGCCATGTAGTTATAAATTACGATATGCCATGGAATCCTATGCGCGTGGAACAACGTATAGGCAGGGTGGATCGAATAGGCCAAAGTCATACCGTAAGAGCCATCAACTTCGTACTGGAAGACTCTGTAGAGTTTCGGGTAAGAGAAGTTCTGGAGGAAAAACTCGAAATCATTTTCAACGAGCTAGGTATAGATAAAACTGCAGATGTGCTTGATTCCGCGCAAGCTGAGAACATATTTGACGATTTGTACGTAAAGGCCATACTTGATCCCAATGCAGTAAAAGAGAAAGTGAACGATGTCTTACAGGATTTTCGTAAACAGGCTTTAAACATCAAGCAAGGCGCTTATTTACTCGGGTCTTTAGAAAAATTAGATCACCAAGAGGTGCGAAAGTTGATGGCACATCCTCTGCCACACTGGGTTGAGCGTATGACTGTGAGTTATATAAAGGCCTATGGGGGCAGAGCAGAAAAGAAAGGGGCCCTTTGGAGTTTAATATGGCCTGATGGTGAGTTAATGGATGATGTAGTGTTCAATCACAAAGACGCAGAAGAACATCCAGAAGCAAAGCACCTCACCATGGAAAACCCGAAGGTTAGGAGGCTGTGTTTTGAAATTGCCCCCTTTGTTCCAGGACAAAGGATACCTATAATAGCCCTTCCAGATCTTCCAAAGGATGTGATCGGCTTTTGGTCGATCTGGCGCATTTCGGTCTCTGCGAAAGGTTGGAATAATTACCAATTTATGCCTCTTTTTCTTTCTGACAGTGGCAGAATATTTAAGCCGACAGCGAAGCACATTTGGGATAAGATGTTGATCGATGATTGGGAAATAATGGATCATATGGATGCCGAGACATCGAAGCAACTTTTTGAGAAGCTTTGGCAAGAAGCCCACAGAGAAGGGGAATCCATTTATTCAGAAATAATACGCACTCATAGAGAGAATATCGAAAGGGAACGTACAAAGAAAAAATATGTCTTCGCCGCTAGACGTAGGACCATAGAGCGTATTGGCCTCCCTCAGGTCCGAAGCCATAAACTGGCTGCTTTGGATAGGGAAGAGCGGCGATGCGAAGAAGAACTTAAATCGCTGGAGAGGGTATTGCCAGAGCTTATACCTCTGGTTATAGCTAGAGTGGAGAGAAAAAAGCATGACTGATTGGAGAGAACATATTTTAAAGAAATTTATCCCTGGTATGGCGAAGCTCACACTAGTTTCGGATCCTGATAGATTGTTACTAGAGGAAAAGATTCTAAAGGGAATCGCAGAACGAGGATTTGAGCTGATAACCTACGAAGACCATGTTGTATTCCGATATATATATGAGTCTAGATTCCGCTCCCGCTGGGACAACGGAGAAGGAGATGATTTGTCAGTTGTTCTAAGATGCGCATCTCAGGATTTAAGAGACTTGCCTTATGATTTATTGCAGGCAGAGTGTAAACTATCGTTTTCCTTGGGCGAATTGTTTCCTAACCTTAGTTATCCTGTGATTTCGTCCCTAAATATTTCTTACATAGAGCAATTGTATGATGCTCAAGTGAAATATACTCCTGAAAAGCTAGGTGACGAAGCGACAAAAGATTTCATTCTTCGTCACGTTTTTAAAATTGCCCCCGAGCTCATAAAGGACCCTAAGGACCTACTGAGCGTACTATTGCGTCGTCATTATCGTCGAAAGCAACAGATACCAGCTAATTTAGACGAGCGATTTATCAAAGTGCTTCGACAAAATAAGCAGTTCGCCGATTGGCCATTGGAAGTTATAGTTCCTGACTCTCAAGCCTTTTTTGCGTTCTTGCAGGAACGCTGGCAAGCATTTTTAAATTACGTAACAAAGCAGAAAAAAGATGATTGTTATGGAACATCTTCTTTACATTTTGAGTTCCCGGGACCTGAGATCTTACCCTTTGACCATCAGGATATACAGGTTTATATAGATAACCTTTTTGCAGAAGGGCTGCTTAAACCCATATTGTTAGAAAATGGGGACGTATTTGCACAAGAATGGTTTAGCTGTGGGATCGACCTTTCTCCAGAAGAAAATAACCGTCGTAGGATAGAGAAGCTGTTATATGCAGCAGAAGAAGCCCTTCCCTCTAGAGATTCTAATCATGAAGAGTGGCTTCAATTTGCGTTCGTCTGGGCAGAATTAACTGCGCTGGTATCAGTTAAACCATCAGAAGAATATGAAGAGCGGTTGAAGCCATTGAGGGCGAAGGTAGATTCTGCAATAAAAGACTGGGCCTTGGATCGATATGGAAGCTTAGCATCTTTACCTCCAGCTCCACCTATTCTTTTGCATCACATCCCTCGGTATCTTGCTAGAGAGTTAGTAAATGATGAGCACGCTAAAATTGCATTTGTAGTAATTGATGGCCTTGCTTTAGATCAATGGTTGGTGCTGAAAAAGGAGTTGGAAAAACAAGAACCCAGCTTTGTGTTTCGAGAGAAAGCTGTTTTTGCTTGGATTCCTACGCTAACTTCGGTTTCTAGGCAATCTGCGTTTGCCGGCGAACCGCCGATGTGCTTTCCTGATAGCATAAACACCACAGATAAAGAGCCGATCCTTTGGTATAAATTTTGGGAAAACCAAGGTCTAAAGCAGAATAACGTAGCATATGCCAGAGGTTTAAGTGATGGAGATTGGGGAAAGATATCTGATCTACTGGCGAAACCCAAATTACGTGTTCTAGGTTTAGTAGTGGATAAAGTTGATAAGATAATTCACGGCATGCAGTTAGGATCTGCTGGCATGCTAAGCCAAATTAAGCAATGGGCCAGTCAAGGGTTTGTGTTAAACCTTATAAAAACGCTGCAGGAAGAAGGGTTTTATGTTTATCTAACATCAGACCATGGCAATATAGAAGCAAAAGGTATAGGTAAGCCTAACGAAGGTGTCGTTGCTGATTTGCGTGGAGAGCGAGTAAGGATATACCCGGATCCTGTCTTAAGGGCAAGAACAAAAGAACGATTCCCTGAATCCTTAGAATGGCCTCCTATTGGACTTCCAGAGGGTTATTTCCCATTGATTGCCCCGCCAAGAACAGCTTTTACAAAAGAAGGTTCTATTTTGATAAGCCATGGGGGTATTAGCGTGGAAGAATTAATCGTTCCATTTGTAAAGATAGATAGGAAGGATGGATAGTTTTTGAAATTACAGGCACGAAAAGGGCAAATAGGCATAGATCGGCTTATCCGTCTTGATTGGTTAGAAAAGGCGGCGTATCTTTCTTTGGCGGGCAACGATGTCCCTGATGTTAAAACGGCTTTACAAGGAGATCTTAAAGAAGCCTTTCGCTCTAAGAATATAAGTTACAGAGGGTCTCTAGATAAAACAATTACTATCCTTATGAGGATTTGGAACAGACCACCTAAAGAGTTTGAATGCTTTTGTAAAAGAGGCCTAAGCTTGTTGTCGAACCTGCCCACGATAGATCATGTTGCCGTGCATTGGGGTATGGTGATGGCTGTGTATCCTTTTTGGGGTTCTGTTGCTGCATATGTGGGAAGGCTTTTAAGGTTGCAGGGAAAAGTGCTTACAAGGCAGATCCAAATGCGGATGCGGGAAAGTTATGGGGAACGCAGTACAGTTTTGTGGGCGACACAAAAGGTCTTAAGGAGCTTTGTGGACTGGAGAGTTTTGGCAGATACACCCATAAAGGGGACATATGTTCCTAGTTTTTGCCTTCCAATAGAAAACCCAGATTTAATTGCGTGGCTTGCGGAGGCTTTTTTATATTCCCAGGACAAAGAATCGGCACCGTTAGATACCATTCTTAATTCACCTATATTCTTTGCGTTTAGGTTAAGCTACGTTTCCAGCCGTTCTTTGGTCAAGGCTTCAGCAGGTAGGCTTGATTGGGTTAGGCAAGGTTTAAACCAAGATCTGATTATATTGAAAAATAGCAAGGGTGCTTAGATATCCACAGAGCCCCGTCATTATGGTAACAATGCTACTGCCCTGTAACACACCTAACTTGGGGTTGTGATGAAAGTCACTAGGGTATATAATCCACCTACTTGAGTGTGTAGGTGGTAGAAGTTGGAAATGTATGAAAACATTATGTCTTCTGTGCAAGATATGTTTGGCGTGCCTATAATTACCGAAGCTTATGGCATCTTAAAAGGTGAACGGTAGAAATGGTTCTATCTGCGAATAAACTAAAAAGCTGCGAAAAACTTATCTCCACTGGTTGGTTGTACGACCTCATAAACGGCAAAACATCAGAAGAAGTGCCTTTTGAGGATTACAAAATCTTCGAGGTCAGTTGGGGAAAGCCTTTAGAGTACAACGAAGGCCACATTCCTGGAGCTATCCACCTGGATACCAATCTGTTCGAAAGGGAGCCCCTATGGAACAAGGTCTCTGACGAAGAGCTGGAGGAAGTGCTTCTTCAGCATGGGATAACAAAAGACACGACGGTAATCCTTTACGAATCTGACATCGCTGCAGCTTTTCGGGTCGCCGTAATAATGATGTATGCTGGCGTAAGAGATGTTAAGGTGCTTGATGGCGGATTGAAAGCGTGGAAGGCTGCCGGTT
>NZ_DAITZW010000052.1:0-7213 GCF_036847465.1 Thermovirga lienii
GATCAGCAGAGGGCTCAAAGAGGCTTGTGTTTTTTGCGGCAGCGAGAAGGTAGACGGTATAACCCGCATAACCGGTTACTTTACTAAGACATCTTCTTGGAACGCTGGTAAGCGAGGGGAATTAAAAGACAGGCAGAGGGTAGAGGTGAACTGATGTAATGAGGGATACAAACATACCAATAGGCGGGCTTTTGCCCGTCTCTTTTTTAGATTGGGAGAATAAGGTGGCTTCTGTAAAAGAGGTCTTGCCTGATGTTCCTGAAGTAGGGGGGATTTGTAGGGGGTAGAAGTTGTTTTACAGGCCGTGATGTTGGTATACCTTTTAGGAGGGAGGTGGAATTTCCGATGACTGTCAAAAATGGGAATAAAAAATTGAAGATTAGAGACGTGCAGGTGCCTCTATCTCTGTCTCTTCCTTTTCATCTCATAAGCTGGAGCCTTCTTGCGTTAGGTGTTTTTCTGCTGATGGTGCATGTTGCTGTTGTTACAGGAGCAGTCCCTTCTAATGACATGTATTGGATAACTACAGTTCGCAAGGATTTTAGTTTGTTGGATCCGGTTACTGCAATTCGCTGGAAACTGTATATTCCTCAGTACGTCAAGTACGGCAGGAATGTCTTTATTGTGATGATAGGAGTTGCTCTCTGTATGTTGGGGATACAGCGTATCACACTTAAGCTGTTTCTGCGGAAGTATCAGAATAGATGAAAAGGGGGCGGTATTACAGTGAGCTTATCTCAATCCTTGTATGAGTTGGCAGGGTTATCGTATCGCCCAACACAGATGCAGGCTTTGAGGGCTATCGAGTCAGCCTACATGGAAGCTGTTTCCGGAGCTTCTCCTCGATATGTGCTTTGTGAAGCTCCTACAGGAACAGGTAAAAGTTATATTGTGCTTTTATTGGCTCTTGCAGGGTGGTTGGAGAACGGTCATAAAAGTGTTGTTTCGACGCACACACATGTTCTGCAGGGACAAATTGTCAATAAGGATTTTCTCTTTCTCCGCCGCAAGATTTCGCAGATTCGGGGTTTTGAAAAGGTGGCGGATTGGAAGGCAAAGATTATCAAAGGGAGGAGCGGATTTCCCTGCCTTCGTAAGATATTTGAGTTGAAGCAGTTGGTTGAATCTGCAGGCGATTTGATTGTCCGTTCTACTTCAGGAGAGTTTATGCTTGTCCCAAGGCAGCAGATTATGTCTCTTGCTCATCAGATTCAGGGAGGGGCGGGCAGTCTGTCATTATCAGAGAATGACAGGCTTATGGATTTGGTCAGTGGTTCTCAGGAGGAGTGTACTGCCCCTGACTGTCCTTTCTACCGCAAAGAATGTCTGTACTACCGCAATATTCGGCAAAGCGCCCCTCTGCTGGTGGTTAACCACGCTCTGCTTATGGGGCTTATGGACGGTAAAGAGCAGATAGAGGAAGAGGATATTGGGAGTGAAACCTCTAAAAAATTGGGGATATTGAACGGCAACATGTATTTCTTTGATGAAGCTCACCACTTATTGGGCTATAGGACTATGGGGAATGTGTTAGAAGCAGTAGATTTCCGGACTATAAAGAGATTGATTCAGTCTCCTATTCCAATAGCGGATAGGGGTATTCATAAAAAGATTGCTGCGCTTTCAGATATGTTGTACGGGTGGTGGGTGGATGTCTGTGAGCGTTCCAGCAGAAACAGAGGGTCAGAATACAGGCTGCTTTTACAGAAAGGAATTTCTCTGTATAAACGCTGGACTGCTTTAGGTAAGAGTCTCAAGGGGAAAAATGGTCAGGTTTTCGTTGAGCGGTGTAGTGATTTTTATGTTCTCCTTCGGAAACTGCATGGTATGTATAAGCGGGCTCTTATGCAGGAAGGGGATATTGTAGTTGAGGGTCAGCAGAAACTGCTGCTGTCATCTGCGGAAGAGCGAAGTATGAAGGAGGATTTGAGGCAGAGGTGTTCTAACCTGTCTGTGGGCGTTTTTCTTTCTGGTACGATGACTATCGACAGCAGTTTTGATACGTTTCGTGTAGAGACAGGAATAGAAGGAAATGATGTATATACTATAAAAGTCAATTCTCCTTTCAACTATGAAAATGTGTCGGTATGGGTGCCTAGAGCTGTCCCTGCTCCAAATAAAGATGAAAAGTTTTATGTGGAGTATGTTTCTGCTTTTTGTCAGACATATATTCCAAAATATATAGATCGTCAGCTTGGAGGGGTATTGGTCCTCTGTTCCAGTTTGAGGCGTATGAGGCTGGTTGCAGATGCCTTAACTGGCGTTCTCCCTTCAGGCAAGGTTTTTGTTCAGGGCAATATGCCTAAACACCAGCTAGCCAAAGCCTTTCTGTTTACTCCTTCTAGTGTATTGGTAGGTTCTGCGTCTTTCCGTGAGGGATTTGACGCTCCTAAAGATAAGCTCACATGGGTAATCATAGACCGATTGCCTTTCTCTCCTGTAGACAGTCAAATGAAGGTCCGCACACAGAGGCTGAAGCGGTGGGGGGCTATATCCAATCCGTTCAAACATTCTATGTCGCTCATGAAACTTTTCTTGGTCCAGTCTGTAGGCAGACTCATCAGGACAGAACACGATAGAGGCTTGATTACTGTTTTAGATCCCCGCATGTGGAACGACCAATGGGGATTAGAAAGCTGTGTCCCTAGAACAAAAGAGGAGTGGCTGTCCAGACTTCCCTCTTCAGACGAGTGGGAGCAGATGTTGGATCATATAACACAAACACACAACTACACATTGTTGAATGTCGATGCCGTGAGTTTGCCTGTCGAAGTTTGATATCAAGTTGACGTTTAGACAAAATATCACTATATCTATTATAGATAGAATAAAAAACAGGAGGAATAGGCAATGAGGACAAGAGACCATGCATGTTTGAATATGATTATGATGGCTGGGATAAATATAGCTGGGTATTGGCTGTGGTCGCAATTTAGATTTGATGTATTTCAGATATTATTTGGCCTCTGGCGTAGGTCGTGGAATCCTCTGGATAGCTTGATTGCTGTTGCTTTAGGTTCCTGTCTTGTGGACTATGACCTCATGTTTTATGGAAAAGCCCACAGGGAAACGTCTCCTTTTCATTGGATAGAGGTTCCTATCGTTGCCATTATAGCCATGTTGGCGTTCCATTGGTTTGGAGAGAATGTCGGTTTTGTCCCTGAAATTAACCCGTTTGTTTATAAATACTTGATTGGTATGATGTGGGGCTGGCTGTTCCACCTTGTTGGCGACATGCTGCAGGGAGGAGTATATAGCCGCCTTCTAAAGAGGCGGATAGGAAGGATACATTATACGTGGGACAAATACGAAAACGATTGGGTGTGGCTTACGCCTCTTTTGGTGGTTGCAGCGTTGTTTACTGCTTACAAGTCCTTTGTCGCATTTGGCGTTAAAACTTGGCTTTGGGGTTATATGCTTGTAACCATCATTCTTATTGGAAAAACTGAGTCCCGACATAATCTGGTAGGTACAGCGGTCAACCTGTTGATATGGTATGGAATAATGCATGCGACTTGGCATTACATGCATTGATTAGAACAGAAAAAGTATACCTGTTTCTTGTTTAGCTGGGAGCCGAAGGGCTATATATACAGTGGAGGTGTGAGATATGTCGAATTTGGTTGTGAATATAAGTAATGCAATCAGCAGGTTGCAGGATTCACATAGGTTGTATCCTGTTCAGTCGGGAGACAAAAAGAGAATAAGGTATGAATTTTGTTTGATTACTGATGCAGAGGACGTTAGGGCGGAGCTGGAACAGCACGCCTCCTTTATGATAAAGCAGGTAAGCCTTTCTGGTTCTGATGGATTTGAGACGTACTATAAAGACCTTCCTGTATCTGCGGTGAGGATTGATAAGACGGAAGACCTTGCTGGGATATTGAGCGTTCCTCCTGAAAATCTGATAGAGAGGATTCAGGTGCTCAACAGAGAGCGTGGCGACAAGGCGGCCTATACCATACCTGTTGAAAATAAAGAAGACGGTGAGGTCGTGACTGTACCAGTTGGCATATTTATGTTCAACAACCTAGCGTTCTGGAGGGAATTGGCAAATACACCAAGCGGTTTCACATATCAGTATGCTGTAGCAGACAAGGAAACAATTTCCAGTTCAATGTTCCGCTATATGCTCCGCCGTGTAGGGATAGACGGGATATTTTTGTCTTTAAGGCAGTTGTTGTATCAGATACATCTGCCAAACAGGGACAATGAAGTGCTGCATAAGATGTTGACGGTAGAGGAGCGATGCCTAAACACCTTGATGCAGGACGCGCAGAAAATATTAGATAAGCAGGAAACAAAGTTTAGGCGTTGGAAAATTTATTCCGTTACTTCGGGAGTACTGTTGGCTTTTTTGCTTGGTATTTTGGTTTTGACAGGTCCTGCAGTAATTGAAAGGCTGCAGTCTCTTGGATTGTGGTTTTTCTAGTTTTAGGAGGATCCAAGATGGCTGGTCAAAATCACGATAGAGCTAAAATAGTAGGGAAAGCCCTATCTTTATATATGTCTCAGGCAACAGCTTTGGTTGCGGGGGGGCAATTGGATGTTTGTAGGTTCTGTATCATTGATCCTATGTCTCCGTTAATTGGGTATGTGGAATGTGGTTTTCAGGTATCTAATGTTCAATTTGTCAATGGGACACTGCTGACGGAACATATACAAAGAAGGCCTGGAAAAGGAGATATTATTACTGTTCGTGGTGGAGTAGTAGCCTCAACTCAATGGGGTGTGGTGGTTGACAAATATGTCAACTATTACAACAAAGGGTTGAATGTTGTGGTTCTGCCGCTGTTGGTTCATCGTGAGGGGATATATATTTATGTCCCTGCTTTGATGAACCGAATGGACATTAAATCTCCGCCTGCAGGGATAAAGGCTTTGTATGATTTTGCTGTCTTCGCAAGAAGTATTGCAAGGATCAATGTGAACCGGTGGGAGATCCCTTTAGGCGACGCGGGGGATAAACTTGGGAAACTTTTTGACGCCTCAAGGTCTTTTTGGCTTATTGTGCCTGATCTTTCTCTTAAAGACAAAGACAAGAAGGAAATAGTTTCCAGCGTTCTCGACCTACAGGAGGAAGGGGGCGCTGATGAAGCAGGGTTAGATAAGTTAGACCTGTTAGAAGAAGAGTTGCAGAAGCCGCAGCATGATCACCCCTACGATTTTAGTCAAATACTGAACGATCCTATTCTTTCTTAATTTGGAAGGTGAAGGGAGAGCAATTATATATTGAAAATTGAAGGGGGAGTAGTTATGCATTTGTATTACGACGATTTAAGCAACATAGACTACTTAAGCGTAGAAAGAGAGAGGTTTCCTGATTGGAAATTCCAACACTACTGCAGGGACATTGTTGCTACAGATTCCTCTGAGAGCGAAGCAAGAGTTTCTGCTACCTCTGCTGTTTGGTTGGATTGATCAGCTATGGCGGACAGTGCCTGTCTTAAGGCCTCTTGGAGTTTCACGGCACTGGAGGCCATAAGGCCTATTTCCGTATTGTACTTGGCGGCTTCCTTCAGCCAGTCTTCGTTTTCGTCCTTTGTCAAATCCAAAGTTCCAAGTTTTGTTAAGGACGCAGTTATACGATTGACAGGTTCTATTATGCTCTTAGAGAAGGAGTAAAGGACGATTCCAAGTATGATTATGGCTGCTATGCCAAAGATAGCCTGCTTTGTAACAAGTCCCATAACTATGGACTTAAGGTCGGACTCTGGGAACACAATGCCTAAAATGAAACCTGACTTCGTCGGAGCATAAAAGGTGCGTCGGACCTCTCCTTGATATTCGTAATCTACAAATCCCTTACTACCGGAAAGTATTTTTTTGCCTGCCTCTGCTACAGCTTGATTTATGGCTGAGCTGACTTTGGTGATGTTCTCTTTCGCCACTAACTCAGGTTTTGGATGAGCAATGAAGTTGCCCTTTTGGTCTATCAAAAAGCCGTACCCTTTGTCCAAGATGGTGTATGACGTGATCATTTTTGACAGGTCTTGAAGGCTTACGTCTATGCCGGCTACGCCTAGCAGCTTGCCGGAGGATGATCTTACTGGAGCGGCAACAGTTATGATAAGCCCCCCTGTATTGGCATCCACGTACGGCTCGGTGAGAATGGGTTTGTTTTCTTCAACCGCTTTTATGTACCACGGCCTTTTTCGTGCATCGTAAGTGTCTGGCTCTACCCAATCACTTCCTGTCCCAAGCTTACCGGTAGTTTCCAGCCCTACGTATAGATCCAATATGTTTAGGTCTTTAGAAAGAGAGTTGTAGTAACGGCCTACTAGCGATTCTAGATCGTCATCTACTGCAGCTTTCCCAGTTTCCAAAAGCTCTGCGGCAGAGTCCGCTATGCTTATCGATAAGGTTTTTAGTTTATCAAAGTACTGGTCTACCTCTCTTGCTCCGCTATTTACACTTTCAAGTCCCAAGACATTTACTTGTTCATTCAAGACTGATTTGCTCTGAAATGCCATAAGGGTTACCATACCGCCCAAAAGAACAACGATGCCTATGGCAAGCATCAAAAGCTTTTTGGATATGGACATTTTGCTCTGACTCGCTAACACACTCCGCATTTAAAAATCCTCCTTATCACTGAATAATCTGTATGAAATATTATGTTTCAGCACAAAAAAAAAGAGGGGACGCTATCAAAGAAAAGCGTCCCTCTATTCTTTATTCTCAATTGTCCCTGCTTCTCTCCCCCCTTTCTTTTTACTTTGTTCAAATCCGCCGTTTGCATGGTTTCTTTGAGGCCTTCTTTGTGCTTTTATCCTTTCAGGTTTTTTTGAAAAAACAACGAATTTGAACAAAGCCTTGTTGTGCCCATAGATCTGTTGCCTTTTGTTGGTGTTTGTGCAATCCGAAGGCTCATAAATAAGTCTAAAGCAATTACCCTGCGTAAACTCCAATACTATATGCAAAGAACAAAAATTTTCGCACTGAATATTTGTCGCATAAAACATATTGCGAAGGCGATATGCGCATTACACCTGACATCATGCCACCATATAACAGTCAGATTAGATGACAAAACTCATAAACAATAACTAAAAATCTATTGCTGAAATCCCAGCACTAAATATAAGTTTCCATCCGCACAGACCATAGGAATAGTGTAGTGCTTTATTTGTAAAGATGTAGGAGGAATAGACTTCAAGTTTTCCCCAGCAAACATCTGCGGAGGCGTTATATCAACGTGTTCGCTGTAACT
>NZ_DAITZW010000053.1:0-6987 GCF_036847465.1 Thermovirga lienii
GAGTTGTAAGAGAATAAACATGTTTAAAACCCTTATAGGAAGAATCAAAACTGGGCACCGCCATTTGGCTTGTGCTTTGCAACTGCGTTTAAAACCCTTATAGGAAGAATCAAAACGCCAACTGTTCCTGCTGTTGATTATGTACAGCAGAGTTTAAAACCCTTATAGGAAGAATCAAAACCCGCACCACATTAGCCACCATCTAGGTTTGCGTGATAACCAAAACTACAAGCCTATTCAACTATCAAGGTCCTGCTTTTTGGTTAATGCCAGTAACTGCAAGGGTTTGTGACGTTTCAGTTCCGTTGTCGAAGCCCTAGGGTTTTAGCATTAGTGGGGATCGACACACTACATTTACAGTATAAAAATATTTGTGCGATATTCAATCCATATCTATAACAGGCTATCTACATTGCTCTTATCCAGAGGCATAAACCCAACATCCATACTGTAAACTATTCCTATTCCCTCCTTAGATAAAAACCACACATCTCTTCCTGTCAGTGAACGTAAGATGTGCTTTTCCCCTTCAATGACAATATTAGTGTGAAGCTTTTGTTCCCATTCCGCTACGAATTTTTCATCCACCTCAATCTTATACATCTCCAACTGCCTTGCAATTCTTTTTGCCCTGTCTATGTTCTCCAACCCTTTTTCTATGGCCTCAAGCTCTTTAAGAAGCGGTTGTAGCTCATCGTCCAGTTCTACATATACCGTCACACTGTTTTTTTGTTTGTCTTGTTTTATCAGTTTAGGTAAATCGTCCCAAATTCCTTGCTGTATTCGACTCCATATAGGTTCGTGGTTTAAGTTATCCAGCATGCATCTAAAATACTCATCGATCATTTTTGCTGTCTCTTTCTCATCAAACTCAGGATATTTAGAAAGCGTTTTTCTCGAAGCCTGCAAAAGTACAGGGTCATATATGTAACTACCAAAAATACAGTTTTTGTCCTCAGGATTCATCAGCTCAGCAACGACAACCTCTCCTGCATTTTCTTCATCTAAGAAATGCCTGTTGCACCTTCCAGCTACTTGAATAATGCTGTCTAAAGGACCTAAGTCTCTAAAAACCCACTCAAAATCCAAATCTACTCCTGCCTCTACAACTTGAGTGGAAATCAAATATCTTTTTACACCTTCTTTTTCAAGGCTTATCAGCTTTTTCAAAATCTCTCTTCTGTGCTTAGGCGCTACCCATGTGGACAAGAACAAAACAGGCCCCTCGTCCATAAGCCTGTCTTTTAACATGTTGTAAGCTTCAAGAGCACTCTTTCTGGTGTTCATCACTATCAGACCGGGACCTTTATCCAGTTTGCTTACGTTCTTCTCAAGCAAATCCGGAAGATCCTTTATAGAATAAACACCCGGTATAAACCTGCATTTATAACGGGAAGGCCTCCCTTTGTCTGCATCCTTCGGCGCAAGCTCCTCTCCCTCAACGATATGCGGCTGAGTAGCCGTCATGAATAGAAACGTAGTGTTCAGTTTTCTTGACAAGAAACTTAAGGTTTCACCAAACTCTTTCCATAACTGAGGATCTATAGTTTGAGGTTCATCCATGATCACAACGGAATTGCTTAACCTATGGAAGTTCATAGAATCATTTGCATGAGGACTGAACAAGGAAGTCCACAACTGCACCAGCGTAGTAACAGTGACAGGAGCATCCCAGTAACGAAAGAAACTCTGCATTCTTCTTTCCGGCGTCAAATCTTCTTCGTCCTTTTCCTGCTTACCTTTCTTTTTCTCATCTTCCTTAACATACGCTAAGCTATGATCCTCTTGGACATTATCTTTCCCGAAAACCTCTGAGGCTACTTGGGCATTCTGCTCAACGATACTAATAAACGGCAAGGCATATATAATGTTGCTAAGATTCATCTTCTTTGCCCACTTATAAGCCATTTCAAGCCCAATAAGGGTTTTCCCTGATCCCGTAGGCAGAGTCAAGGTAAAAATCCCCGGCAGAGAGACTGTTTCAGCTTTTTTTAGACACTCCTGCCTTACCCTGCTCCTCCACTCAGCCAGAGGAGCATTTGAAGGAAAAACTTTGGGCTTCCATTCCGGAATTGGGCCCATATTGATCCTTCGGATCCCCATGGCATCCATTCGGTCTGCTGTTACAAAGAGAGAATAAATAGTCTTGAGACGCAGCCAATCATGTACATAAGCAAGATCTTGAGCTGACATATCTAATATTTGCTCTGTAGGCAGTAGTCGGTCGTATAAATCATCTAATAGGCTTTGCGAAACTGCAAAACTCCAATTTGGAAGGAGCGAACTGATCGTTTCATTGACCTCATCAACGTCAAAATCGTCGTTGGCCCAATAATTACTAATGTCTGCAAAACTGTCGATCTTTGAATGATGCTTACGCACTGCTTCTGCGCAAATAAGGTCGCAAGTAGCAGAGAAAGTAAACCATGCAGAAATCTCTGCATGGAATACTTTTCCGCCTTTTTTCTGCAAATATCTTTGAAACTCCTTTTTAGCCTTGCCAAGGTCATGAGTCAAACAAACCCACTTAAGGTGCTCCTCGTCTACGGGTACACAATTCCTTCCTGACAAGGCTTTTGCCAGTTGCCATGTACCCATCAAGTGGTCCTTGAGCAAGCGCCCCGGGTGGCTTTCTAAATCACCAAGCAGGGAACCAAGCGACAACGTCTTCACCACATTTTGCAATTTCTAGCTCCCCTTTCTCCTTAAGGACTATCCCCTTATTGAACCTCACAGAAAACAGTACCGATATATATTGCAACGGCGTCCGTTCCTCATCCAGTCGAAAGGGAACTGTTTCCATAGCAAAAGCATCTGAGCCACGCACATCCACATTAAGATCTTGTCTGAAAGGGATCGCAGTAGTTACCCTAATCTCTTCGTTTTCTGAGACCTGCTCCTCGTTGAACCTGCCAATATATTCCAGCTCACATAACGCATATGCAACCCCTAAGTAAGGTGTGTAATAACACTCCCCTTTACTCAAGGCGTCATGCAATCTCTCTTCAAGAGGCCCTTTGACAAAAATTCTGTATTTCGGGTTCGATACAAATTGGTGTAACACTTGAATATGAGAGTCCAGCCTCTTTGTCTTCGTATTTAACAAATTGATGGTTGAAGTTTCCCATCTAATAGGATTGATTACCTTCAACGTCACCTGCGTTCCCGTCATGTGTCGCCAATATCGTGCACGGCACAAGTCGTTTGACGGCCCCTTGCTAATACCCAATATAGCTCCTATCATTCCGGCTATTGCGCTTGGCGGAGGGAAAGCATACGAAATAGAAGATGTTGTTGTGTATGGCCTGCGAAACATAGCTATATCGCCCGAAACATCAAAAACAACCGGCAAAGGGATCACCTCACCTCTAGCTCAAAACGCTCGCCTATGTTCTCCTGTATTTGTTCTAGTCCTTTTATCATCAAATCCTCATCTTTCCTTACTCTGATCCTATCAATTACATCCTTTTTAGCTACAATCTTTTCTGCCAACGGAGTTATATTCAAAACAACGTCTGAAAGAGACCTCAGACATATCTCTTCTTCAGCGGTAAACCCAGAATCGTCTCGCTTGTGAATAAACACTTTGCGGTGCATCATGCCAATTAGGCTGTTGTACCCTTCCTTATAAGTTACCTCCAGCAAGAGCCTCGGCATGTGCCCTATTTTGCTTCGGCTTATCAAGTTTTCATGGCCTGTCCATACAGCGTCAAAATGTGCATCTAGATCTTCAGAAGTAGCTCCGGTAGTTTCAGCAACATACTGATTCGCTATAGCATAACTGGCTATCAGAGCGAAGGGTACTATATATTCACTTCTAAAAGAACGTTGTTCGTTACCCTCCCGCGAGGCAAAAGCAGCCGTACCTTCAATGTTTTCTATATACACCCTATGTAAAGAGTAACCACGCATCCATTGTACGGGACCTGTCCATGACATGTGGTTTTTTGACCCAGAAGCATAAACCACGCCAAAAAGGCGGGTGTCTATACATGCCCCAAGAATATCCTCCGTTGCTTCCACATTTTTCCCTAACTGCAAACTTAACTCGCCACGTAAACTTCGCACCCTTTGATCAAGCGTTATAGGTTCCCCATTGATAAAAACGTGATGTCCGTCACGGATAAATTGATCTCTGATAGTTCTCTTTATTCTGACGTCCTCTACCCTTAAAATTCCCGTGTTAAGATCTTGACGCGGCATGTTGTTCCGTCTGGGATCTCCATTAGGATTAGCATCCTCTACACTATAAACAAAAAGTAATTCTCTTCTTTTCTTAAAACCCATAGCTTACCCTCCTTCTATTCAACTGGCAGATGCTCTTGTTTGCACTCTTCATTCGTATCCTTTAAATCCTGCTGTTCTTTAACTTCTTCAGTTTCTTGTTTCTCTGATTTTGGGAAGATCTTGTTAAAATAGGCTTCACATGCGTGTAAAAATCCAAAGGCAAATACAGCATTGTCTTGAGCATTAACGTCCAAATCAAAGTTCGTTTCCTGCCCCATGAATATCAAGTTCATTGCTTCTTCCGCTAACCGCATGATTCTACCCGGGTACGCAATGTTGTAGCCCCTTATAATGTTTGGGACGTTTGTCAATAAATTTAAAATGTCCCGCAGACACATTCGTCCAAAATTCATCTGCTTAAACAATGGAGTATTTAACATCTCATCCTTATTGTTCCCTGCCTGCTGGTATGCCAGCACACCTAAGACTACTCCTGCTAAAAACAACCCCTTACCGTAATTACTTTTCATATGAGGAGAGGTAAAGTCGTCCAAAAAATCAAGGTTCACAATATACACCTCCTAGATTGGTTGACTTTTTCTAGAAACTCCCAAACTATCATCATGCGGTTTTTTAATGTGAGAAGCTCTTCGCCAGCATAATGAAGGGAACGCCAATAATCAGAAGAATATATGTTTGGTAAAAAGCAGACTATTTTGTTTATCAGGTCTGTTGTGTCTATTACTTCCTCTTGTAGTAAGTTTTTTATGATTTCAAGAGATTTGTTCAGATATGATTTTTGCTTTTCCTTGTCACTTTCAAACCCTGCTAAAGCCATATAAAGTTCCATGATAGTCGTAACTGCGTTATATATATTTGGCTTGCCATGGAAATTTCGACTGTACAAAGGGAATTGGTTAACAGTCTCTTCCCATAAAGACTGCAATTTTTTCATTATAGAAGGATGAATATCATTGATTAAAAGATGAACCATTATCTGATCTTGGTTTTTCTCCCAAAAGAAAATGTGAAACATAAGATTATCGTTTTTTCTTGTATATCTGTCATAAATGTTCCGCTCTTTAGGCAAAATATTGCCAACAAACTCCGATACTATCGTTGTAGGGCTAAAAGGCGGTTCTGTAACTATGTCCATTGTTATATTGCCAATAGAACAAAGGCTAGAACTGCGACAATTCAACTCTTCCATTGCTTTCGATAATTTGGCATAACAATCTCTGCATATAGGCGAAGCCTTAGCAAATGCTTTTTTACTCTGAGAAAAGCTGCCGGGAGCAAACCCGGGCTTGTCAAACGTAGAGAATTTGAGAATATCGCTTAAAGGAGCGCTTTGATTCGTAAATTTACCGCAGCAAATGCAATTGGCAGCTTTATTGCTCGTTAGTCGCTCTTCCAGTTTTTGTTTGAAGTATGATACAAATGCTGGGACCTCTCCGGGAAACAGAAAACCAAATGGTGTTGCGCACCCGAACACAATAAGACATGGGCGTTGCTTGTTTGCGCATAGGTTATAAAGTGTATGACTATGCTGCACAAGCTGTTTCATTATGATGTCTACACTGCCCTTTGCAAGCGCACCTGCCTCCTCAAGATCCCTTAAGATCTTATTGTGAATTTTGTACAGCAAAGATTTCTTGTTTTTTGACCAATCCTCACTTTTGAGAAGTGAGTTTATTTGGTCTTTTATTTCTTTGGAATTGAAGTTTTTAAGTCCTGTATAGACCGGCGAATAGGACCATGGAGCATTAGCGCTCGCAGGAGCTTTATATAAATATTGTCTCCTGCTTGCTTGTAATGATTTTCTATCAATTTTAAACCAAGCAGTTTCTATATTTTTTATTCCTTTGACTTTTAATGGTTTAGCCATAGGATCTTCTACATCAAGCATAATCTTGACTAAAAAAGGATTTGCATACCTCTCTTCCCGCAACGACAAAGGCATCATGAGAAAATCATCTAGTTCTTTCCATTCAGGAGTAGCATTCGCTGAATCACGAAGCGAAGCAGTTTTACCTAATTTGTATAAGGCATCAAGAAAGCCCATTGTTGTTATCTTTTCCCTCCTTACCCATTCTGCTCTAATAGAGTTATACAACCCCACCCTGCGCTATTCTTAACACCTATGCCTGTATCTAACGCTACAGACAACAGTTCTTTAGGGCCTTTCAACACAAATCTTCCCCACCACCCCTTTATTGGACGAGGATCGTCAGCTTTAAAAAATGCTATTTGACGTCTTGGAGATTGCGAACGGCTTAAAGGACTGATGGTTACTGTACCTTCTGGAATAGGTTTGTCAGGATAAAGCAATTGATATTTTTGTTTCAAGTTGTTAAGTATTTGCTTTTGGAATTCCTTATCGGCGGGAGAAAAATAGCGCGTGTAAGGACTCCCATTTTCTTTGTATATGGTCGTATAACAACAAATAGGAGAAAGAGTATCTACAATTATCTCCTCACTGTCCACTGATTCTTCATAAACAACAAGCGACGTACAAAACACCTTGTTATCAGCCAAGTTGATCATGTTGATTATGTTAGACTTTGCAACGTTATGAAATATGTCTTCAATAATAGACAACAACGGAGAGGCTATCGTTATAGCAAAGCCATTAGGGAAAATCACATGTTGTTTATCAAAAAACTTCTTACCCTGAGGCCACGAAAAAGTAAAAAACTTAAACCTTCGCCCATCGATCTTGTAACCTTCGTCGTGGAGAAACTTAGCCAAGTTGCTAGA
>NZ_DAITZW010000054.1:0-6481 GCF_036847465.1 Thermovirga lienii
GTCTATGCCTCCAGCCTCTTCCCATTTGGCAGATATGCCGGTTCCGGCTCCCCCACCTATTATGGGCTGCCGTAATTCAACTTTTTTCCTGAGCTTCTCCAGTATTTCCTCTCTTTTAGTTTTCATAAGGCATCAAAACCTCCTTTATTTGTTTATTTCCTTAAAATTATCCACTAAAGCCTGGGCAAATTCGGGATCATTTATATGGTAAGGAAGTCTTATAACCTTTCTATTGGGTGTCTGGACTACGTTCTCCTCAATGGCTTTAAATAGGGCTTCGTCGGCTTCCGGGTCATAGAAAGGCATACCTTCAGCGTCTATCATGGAGACACCTTTCTCTGGAAGCAAAAACCTAACTGGCCCTTCACATTGATTGAGCTTATTTGCTATCCACTTACCCATCACGGCATTCTCTTCCGGGGTAGTTCTCATTAGCGTGACCTGGGGGTTATGAACGTAAAGATTGCGGTTTTTATATTTTTCAGGAACTGTATCCATAGCCCAGAAATTCACCATATCCAGGGCTCCCACTGACCCCACGTAGGGAATTTTGGTGCGTATGATCGCTCCAAGTCTATCCTCTCCAGCGCTCATGACGCCACCCATGTGCAGGTCGCATACCTCCGTCAAGGTTACGTCTATGACACTTTTCATCATTCCTGAATCGATAAGTTTCTCCATGGATTGGCCACCAGTCCCTGTGGCATGAAACACCAGGCAGTCGTACTCATCCTGGAGTTTCTCCCTGACCATGTTCACACATGGCGTGGTTACTCCAAACATGGTCATGCCAAGAAGAGGTTTGCTGTCTTCTGCTTTTGGGACTTCGTTGGATAACATGCCCGCCAGGGCATGAGCAGCGTTTCCTAAGACCACCCGAGATATCCTGTTTATCCCAGCGACATCGGTCACCGAGTACATCATGATTATGTCGTTGGGCCCCACATAGGGAGCTACATTTCCGGAAGCAACGGTAGAGACCATTACCTTAGGTATCCCAACCGGCAGGGCTCTCATGGCCGCGGTAGCGATTGAGGTTCCTCCTGAACCTCCAAGACCGATTATTCCCCCAAGGTCATCCCTGGTAGCTATAAACCTAGGTAGAGCCTCAGACATAGCACTAACGGCCTGCCCTCTATCTTTGACTTTCTCAAGGAAATTCTTATCTGTCGGGTGGTAAGAAGCAACGACGCTATTGGGAACATCCACGGGGTTATCATGGGCAAATATTCCGACATCGACCAAAACCGTGGGAACCCCTGCCTTTTCTATGAGATCCCTTACGTAAGCCAGTTCTTGGTACTTGGTATCGCAAGTTCCAACCACATAAGCCTTCTTCATCCTTACCCCTCCCTATCTTGACCTTCCTTTCAAACTGCACACTTTTTGCAACCTGGTTAATATAATATCCCTTTACTCAGGCTGGTCAAGGACGCTTTCACTCATCTGAACTGGAGGGGACGTCTTTTGAAAGTTCTTTTTCAAGTTTCAGTTTTATGGTGTCTGCAGGAATGGTTATTTTGAGCTCCACTCCGCCGTTTTTAGGCCTCAATTGGGCCTTTTCCGGCTCCATCTCAAGCAGCGGAAGTTTATCCAGGAGTTTTTTAGTGGTTTGCAATGTTTTTTCATCGAAGCTATCCACTAAATCCTCGATTTGTTCGGCGACCTCTTTAACTTTAGGGCTTATCTCATCCAGGATGTCACCTTCAGGCTTATCTTCCTGAGCAACTTTTTCCAGTTCAAGATAAGATGGCTTCTCCAGGGCAAACTCCTTCGGCTTCAGCGGTTCGCCGGTCCCTGCAGCCTTGAATTTATAAATAGGCTCTTCCTGAAATGGTTCGGCCGGAGGAAGAAAAAGTTGATCCTTAGGCAGGGCTTGTATCCTCTGGGGAGAGGTTGAGGCTCTATCTTCTGCTCTAAACACTGAAACCAGGATTCCTGCAGCAAGCGCCAACAAGGTCAGAAAAACGAACACCCGTTTTTTCATATCTTCCTCCTGAGCCCTTCTTTCACTCCTTATAGTCCTCCCTTACAGGATAAAATGCATCTATCACTCGGCAGGAGGTCACGCCTTTAGCTTCATGGGGAACACCCGAAGGGATCACTAAGACCGAACCTGGAGTAAGTATCCATGTTCTATCCCCTACGATTACCTGAAGAGTTCCCTCTATAACGTTAACTACTTGTTCGTGGTCATGGGAGTGCATCTTTAAAAGGGCATCCTTCTCTATCTCCCACCAGGCTATAGTCATTTCTTTGGAATGAGCGAACTTCCCCTTGACACCTGGGGCTACTTCCTTTGAGGGAAGGGATTTCATATCGTAGTACCTTTCTTCCATTCGCTTCAACCTCCCGTGAAAATATAACTACTTTTCAATCAAGTCCTTTAAGAATGGCCTCCAGTAAGGCTTTATACCCCTCAAAAGCCACAAGAAGCTCCTCTACATCCAGCACGTTGCCAAAACTGTTACTAGCATCCATGCTTCCCGGACCAAACACCACTGTGGGAAGTCCTCCCACTGCAGCGTAATAACCACCTGAGACAGCTGGACAGTCCCAAAGGGTCCTTGGGGAGAGGCCTTTCTTCGTCAGAGCTTCAAGACACATAGATGAGAACTTTTTATCTTTGCATACCCAGGCAGGCTCGAAAAATTCTACGGAAGCCTCTGTCCCTGTATATGTGGTTATCCTTTCTTCCCTTATGAACACATCTATATCAAGCTCCAAGTCGAAAGCCGCCACTCCATCTGCTATCATCTTAACTTCTCTTACTACTTCCTCTTTATTCTCCCCCGGCAAAAGCCTCCTATGGAAAACCACAGAGCATCTATCTGGAATAAAGCCTGATTCCTCAGGGGGGGCCACCTCCACATCCATGATCTCCAGGCATCCAGAGCCTAGAAGGGGATCTTTGCGAGGCAAAAACTCCCTTTCTATGGTCAGAAGCAGAGGAAGCATTTTCTTCAAGGCGTTTATTCCTCGCTCGGAATTTACGAAAAGCTCTCTTTTGCCTCGGTTCTCAACTACTATCTTTGCCTTACCCCTCTGGCCGAAGCAGACATTCAAAGCCGTTGGACCAGCCACTAGCACACAATCTGGTTTTACCTCATCTAGAAGCTCTCTAGCAGCCAAGGAGGCGCAAAAGGACCCCAAAGGAACCGCTGCAACGGTTAACTTCCCCTTAGGGTCTTTGGAGAGGTCTTCCTTCACTGCTCTAACAGCAAACAACGAAGCGGCAAGAGCACCCTTGTGTTCTGCCACCCCATCCCCTGTTATTTTCCTCTCGATTGTTTCCAACGTAGGAGGTTTTGCAGCTTCTTCACCCACCACAGAAGAACTTGTATCCAAATTTGCCACCAAGAGGACATGAGGACCTTCGGTTTCTGACAAGGCAACCTCACCCATCAGTGTCCCCAAAGGTGTCCTCCGCACCCTATCAAAGCAAAGATCAACCATAACCGCCTCTAGGAACTTTGAAAGCTCCTTCTCCTTGAAGGGTGGACTAGAAATTTTAGCTAGTTCAAGACAACACTGCAAAAGTTCTTTGTGATAATCCTTCTGGGTCACGGCCTATCCCTCCGAGCTACACTTACTTCCCTGCGGAATATATTCTCTCTCCTCCTCTGTACACTTCCCTAACCCTAACCTTCCCCAGATCCTGTGGGTCAATCTTCCAGGGATCGTCCTCCAACACTACAAAGTCAGCCAATTTGCCTGGTTCCAGCGTGCCTAGGTCCTTGAACATGCCAAGCGCCTTGGCTGCATTCTTGGTATATAGAGCTATCGCTTCATCCAGTGTAAGTTTCTGCTCCGGGTGCCAACCTCCTACAGGAGTCCTATCCTTCGCTCTCAACCTGTTAACCGCTGCGTCTATGCCCAACCAAGGGTTGGGGTGAGCCGCGGGGCAATCTGAACCTCCCGCTAAAAGGACCCCATCATGCCATAGGGCCTTCCACGCATAGGCATCGCGTAAAAACTCCTGTGGAATCCCAGATTCAGCTATGTCTATCTCGTCTGCCAAAAACCTAGGCTGCACGTCTACTATGAGCCCAAGGCTGGCAATCCTTTTCCTTTGATCACCTTTGGCAATATAGCAGTGTATTATACGGTGCCTTAGGTAGGGTTTGGGGACCTCCGTCATTACGGTCTCGAATACGTCCAGCACCTGCTCTAATGCTCTATCGCCCACCGTGTGGATAGCCACCTGAACTCCCTGCTTTTGGGCTTCAAGCACTAGTTCGTACAGTTCCTTATCTGTATAGTTTAGAACACCCTTATGTCCCGGCCTATCCTTGTAATCAAAGGTCATAGCACCAGTCTGCGCGCAAAATCCCCCATCGCTGAAAAGCTTAAGCCCTCCATAGCGAATCATGGTGTCTCCGAAAAAGGACTGCATACCCTTAGCTGGAAGGTCGTTATAATGCACTGTAACTCTCTGTAGGAGTTTGCCCATCCTTCTCAAGTCCTGGTATATGCCGAAGTTTTCCACTATACCCAGATGCTCCGCCGATGTGGTATTGAAAGCCGTTATCCCATAAGAGGCAAATTCCTGCATACATTGGGCCATTCTATCCAGATGAGTTTCGGTATTCCCCATGGCCCTGTGGTAGGCATCGGCTATGCGGTCTATCCCCTTTTCGTATATTACTCCTGTGAGTTCGCCATTTGCATCTTTCTCCACTCCGTTGGGAATAGACCACCCTCCCGTGTAGCCTGCGGCTTCCAGCGCCTTGGTGTTTACCGAATGGACATGAAAGCACACTCTCGTCAAAAATACCGGGTTCTCTATGACATCCAATTCTTCTTTAGTGGGCATCCGCTTCTCAACAAATTGGGTATGGTCAAAGTTCATGCCCCTTATCCAGGAGCCGGGGGGGGCATTTTGAGCTTGTGCGCGTAATTTATCAACTACTTCCGATATACTCCTGCACTCCGATAAATCTACTGCGCCCTTGCTCTCTGCATAGGCTGCAAAGTGAACATGAGTATCTATAAGCCCGGGCAGAACTCTCTTGCCCTGCAGGTCCACTTTCTGGGCTTCTGGAGCAAGGGGATGGGCAGCCACCTCCCAGACGGTGCCTACCTCTATTATCCTGTCTCCTGCAACCAACATGGATTCCACCCTGCGCCCCGAACCGTCCATCGTAGAAAAAGTGCCGTTAGTAAAAAGAACCAGCTTCATGATTACTCCCTCTCTCTTTTTCGTCTCCTGGTTCGCAACTTATTTTTTTATTTTACGCCATTTGCAACAAAAGTTCACGGGAGGAGACACAACATTATCCCCTCCCGTGAACGCTCCTGAGCATTCAGACTACAAAGGTGCCTTTAAAGCTACTTTTTCTCGAAAGTGGCAAGCCTCACCTTTGTATAGAGCTCTTCTCCAAGCATCTCTTTCATCTGAGGCCATACTACCTTTCTAACCCTATCGGCGCAGGCATTCAGCTCGTCCTGGGTCAGCATAACTATGGTCCAGCCAAACTCGTTCTTCAAGACATTGCGGTAATGCTCGTCCTCTGTCTCAACCTGTTTCCATCTGGTGGCAGATGCCTCTGCGGCGGTGTCCTGAATAACCTTCTGAATGTCCGCGGGGAGACTATTCCATATATCCTGGTTCATTACGATCCAGTGCTGTTCGAAGTAGTCGTTATACTGGATCCAAACCTTGTTGACATCGCGGAACTGCCATGCCTGGAAAGGAGGTCCACCCATCTGGCCATCGACTATGCCGGTCTGTATGGCGCTGTAGCATTCAGCGTAAGGGATAGGAGTAGCTATATAGCCAAGAGCCTCATAGGTTAGCGAGCAAGCCTTAAGAGGCATGACACGGACTTTCATTCCCTTTTCTACCGTTGGATCTCCTGGAGAAGGTGGCACTTCCTTCAGCGAGACTCCAGCCATGCCAATGGGGTAAACCGCAAGGGCCTTGATGCCGTGTTCCGACCAGAGGTCCTTTATGATGTCGTAAGCCCAACCGCCAGGAGCATAAGCTTCTTTTGCCTCCTCGAGGTTGCTTACAACGTAAGGCATGTAATAAGCAAAATTAAGCTTTGGGTCGTACTGGGCGTTGGCGATCTGGAAGCCCATCTCAACCACACCACGCTGAATGAGCTCAAAGGTCTCCGTCCAGTCACCGAGCTGGTTGCTGGGGAATATGTTGATCTTTACCTGTCCATTGGTCCTCTCATAAACGGTGTCCGCAAACCAATGGGCCAACTTATCGTACGGAGTATCTGGGGGGTTGGCGTGTCCCATCTTGAAGGTCCACTTAGGCCCTGCCCACGCTGCGGCGCTGAGGGAAAGCGCTAGAGCCACAACCATAAACACTGCTAAAAACTTTCTCATCTCCTAAAAACACCTCCTCTAATTTTCCTTTCCTACCTATGGTTCGGCAGAAGGAGTACCCACTCTACATCCTCACGAGCTTCCTTCTGTAAGGGGCCACAAATTGCTTCCGTTTAATTAGTTGAAGGAGATGGTGGGA
>NZ_DAITZW010000055.1:0-6360 GCF_036847465.1 Thermovirga lienii
TCTAGCAACTTGGCTAAGTTTCTCCACGACGAAGGTTACAAGATCGATGGGCGAAAGTTTAAACTTTTCTCTTTTTCGTGGCTTATGGGCAAAAAGGTTTTTGATGACAAATATGTAGTTTTCCAAGATGGAGCTTCTCTGGTTATCTCTTCTTCTCTTTCCTCCATATCCCAAGACGTGTTAAATGAGGTTTTGCAAAAAGAGTACCTCCGTTTGGCAGGTAACGAAGTGTTCTGTTCATCGGTAAATGTTTATACAGAGCTTGTGGTTGAGGAGGAAATTTCGATTAGGACGCTTTCTCCCATTTGCTGTTATTCAACCATGTACAAAACAGATGGGAGGCCCTATACGGTCTATCACGCGCCCTCTGAACAAGATTTTCAAAGGCAAATACACAATAATTTGTTGAAGAAATACAAATTGATTTATTCCGAAAGAGCCGTTCCAGAGGGAAAGGTAACTCTGGAGCCTCTTTCGCGCCCAAGGCTCCAGACGGCTCTTTTCAAGCCCGATGATCCTCGCCCGATAAAAGGGTGGTGGGGCGATTTTGTGCTGAAGGGGCCGAAAGAGCTGTTGTCAGTTGCGTTGGATGCAGGTATAGGTGTCAAAAACAGTGCTGGTTGGGGATGTGTGACATTATTTGAGCGGAAAGGGAGGAATAAACATGGGCTTCCTCGAAGCGGTATATAGTTTGGGAAAAAGAGAATCATCTACTGACTTTTCTCCTGAGTGGGAGGATATAGACAATTTCCTTACGCTACCCCTTCCAATCATAGAAGACCAAGACAGGAAAGGTCGCATTATAAGAGTTTGGCTTGAAGCCGAAGAGCCCTTAGGAAAACAGCTGGAAGTAAGGGACATAGCAAAGATTGATGTCGTCGATTTTCTGGCTGGAGAAGGAACCCTTCAGGAGAAAAGGAGGAAATACCTTTACAGGGATCCTGTCGGAGCCAACGTGACTTGGTCCTATTCTCCAACCTACAAACTGGGCAGCCCCAAGAAAGCAGATAGAGAAAAACTCCTGGAAGAAACGGAGTGGAAAGACAAGCAAGATTCTAGATTTTACAAGCTGTATAACAGGGTCTTGGCAGATTTAGAGAGAGAGGGTGTTTTTTCAAAGGGAAGTGTAGATTTAATAATGACTAAGCTTGTTGAACGGAGAGGAGAAATTTGTGACTTGTGGTCGGATCCAAAGAGATCGTACATTTTAATGTTTGGATGTGAAGATAAGTCGGTTTTTTTGTACCCTGGAGATATACCAGCGTTTATTTCATACTTTAGACAAAAATTAGCAAAGAAATCAGGTGGTGGAGATTTAATAAAATGTTCTTTCTGTGGCTGCTCTGAGGAAAGTAGCGCATCTTTTAGTGACGTGTTCAAGTTTTCCACGTTCGACAAAGTTAGCTTCTTGCCCGGGAATAATAAAAAGCACAAAAATAAAGTCTTCCCTATATGTCAACAGTGCAACGCTATGTTCACAAAGGGGAAGGATGTCTTAAGAAATAAATTTTCCAATGGCAGCATAATAAACGGCATCAACATAGATGTCGTACCAGAGCTGATTTTTGGACATGAGCAACTTGCCGCTGTAGCAGACAATGTATCTGATTTTATAAAAAAAGGATTAAGGATAGAGAAAAACCTTTTTTCCTTCCTTGCTCGGCAAGGTGAGGGCTTAGTCTTTCATTTCATGTTTTGGGAAAAAAACCAGGCTCAAGAAAGGGTACATCTCATAGTTGAGGACGTCCCGCCTACCAGACTAAAGAGGCTGGAGGAGCTATGGAGGAAGTCTTTGGAGGTGTACTCTCCATTCAAAAAGGACAACACAGAGAGCAAATATTTAGATTTCGCAATAAGAAACATTGTGTGGGTTTACTTAGATCTGGCTGGTACCGGCGATAGCGAGAAGAAATTTCAGATGGATAGATGTTTTAAGGTCTTGGGGCAATTGTTGAACGGACAAAAAGTAGATGTGCGTGGTTTGAAGACCAATATGGTTTCTCGTTTTCCTGGTCTTTTTGCATCTGGAGATTGGTCCCAAGTTGGTCCAACCAAGAGTGGTCGAATGCTTTTGGTTTTGGATTTCTTGGAGAGAGTCAATAAAGCAGGGAGGTGAATTTTGTGAAGCTTGATTTTCTGGACGAGTTCTCTGATCCGTATCTGAAGGAGGATTTAGGCAAGGGAGTTTTCTTAGCGGGTGTGGCGTTAGGGATGTTGGCAAAAGGACAGGCTGGTCAAAGTGGAGATTTAGGGAATTCTCCTCTGTTCAAACAGATTAACTTTGGGAAAATTCAACTAAGGGACCTCAAAAAGCATTTATCACGGATACCAGAGCTTATAAGAGCCTACGAAATACCTTATGCGGGAATGATAGAAGTCTTGGCTGCCGAGGCAGGTAAACTCATTATCACGGGACAGAAAAAAGACCTTGGAGTGGATGGCAACTTCGTGTTTGCTGTGGCATTTATGAATGCCCCAAAGTTCTGTTTTGAAAAGATTTTCAAGAAGCAAGAAGAAGGGAAAGAATAAAAAGCGAAGCTATATAAGAGGAGGGTGGAAAGATGGCTTTTGAGAAAAGAAGAGAGCTACTTTTTGTTTATAGCGTAAAGGACGCCAATCCTAATGGGGATCCTCTCAACGCAAATCATCCTCGATATGACGCTGATTCAGGGCAGATATTGGTATCGGACGTCAGGATCAAAAGGACCATAAGGGACCAGTTTGTACGGGAAGGCAAAGACGTTTTCGTTGATGGTGAGCCTAAGACCCTTGATTCAAGGGTAAAGGAGCTGAAGGAAAAGTTCAATGTCGAAGAGGCTAGGGAGGCTTTAAGTAGGTGCATAGACACTCGCCTGTTTGGAGTTACTTTTGCTTTGGGAAAGGAATCTTTCTCATGGACTGGGCCCTTACAGTGGAAATGGGGACGTTCTCTTCATAGGGCGAAGGTGGAATTTGTTCAAGGTACAGCTGCTTTTGCCACAAAAGAGACCAGCGAACAACGTTCCTTCAGAAATGAATATATAGTACCTTTCGCCCTAATAGCCAGTTACGCTGTAGCGAATCAGTATGCTGCTGAAACTACCGGAGCTACTTCTGAAGATCTAGATGCACATTTTGACGCTGTATGGGTAGGTCACGAAAACTTGATAACAAGAAGCAAGATAGGCCACAAACCAAGGCTTTTACTGGAGGTTGCGTATAAAGAAGGATACAACGGCGTCATTGGTTCAATGGACGACAAGATAGGCCTCAAAAAGAAAGACGGTTCTCCCTTGAGTGAAGAGGAGGAGCTGGCCTTGAGATCTCTTGAAAACGTAATTTTGGATGCGGAGCCATTAGTGGAAGAGGTTATTTCAAGAAAGAATTTTATAGACAAGGTTAGGGTAAGGAAAGATAGAGAAGTCTATTTAAAAGGTTTGGACAGGCTGCAAGAAAGCATGGACTTGAGTCTTGAGTTAGAGGAGAGGTGATTGCCTTGCCAACCGTCTTTGAGATATCGGGACGGATGGCCATGTTCCGCAAGCCATATACTACTACGTCTTCTATTTCGTATCCTTTTCCTCCACCGAGTGCTCTTGCAGGTATGATCGCGGCTATTTTAGGCTACACTCATGGAGCCGAGGATAAAGGGTGGAATGCATTATATTGGGAAAAGATGAAGGGTACACAGGTGGCATTGCGGATCATGAATCCTGTCTCTTGGCATAGCGAAACAATCAATTTTTGGAACGTAAAGGAGCCACAAAAAAATCCACATATTCAGGTAAAACACCAATTCTTGAGGGAACCAAGATATAGAGTTTTTGTAAAAGGGCCCCTTGAAGAGGAGCTTGATTCTTTTTTGAGCAAGGGATGCTTTCTTTACACCCCTTATCTAGGAGTTGCATATGCCCTTTGTGATGTGAAGTACCTAGGCAGATTTAAAGAGGAAGGTTGTATTCCTCCGGTAAAGGTTAATACAGTCATTCCTTTTGAAGATGGCCTCAAGGTAGATGTTTTGGGCTCTGGAGGTGTTTTCAGGGAATTGGTGCCTTTCAGCATGGATGAAGAAAGAACTTTGAAGAAGTCCATAACAGTATTGTTCCAATTATCTCCAGATAAAGGGATTGCAATCGAAGAAAAGGGAGATGTGGAAATTGCAAGGTGTGGAGAGGATGTGGTCGCCTGGTTCCCTTCCTGGTGATTTAGAGAGTCACCCAGGGCGCCCCCTTAAAGATCACTTGATGGGGACGTGGAAGTTGGCGGAGTGCTTGTCCGAGAGAAATCGTGTGCCCATAGATATGGAGAAACTCAAATGGGTCTGCTGGACTCACGACCTTGGAAAGGCTCACTGCTCTTTCCAAAAATACTTGCAAGGAAAAGGTACAAAGGTTCGCCATGCTGAACCTTCTGCATGGTTTACACTTGCGGTCACCAATGATCTTGTCTGTTCGGAAGGAGTCCGCAGGCATCACTCCAGCATATGTAACTATGATGAATCAAAGTCTTACTGGGCATGCGATGATTTTAAAGCGGAAAATGTCAACGTTTCCTTGAAGGAGATCCTTCCAAGTTGGCCTTTCATGTTGTCTGAACACAAGCTACAGGAGTTAGCTTTTGAACTGCTTTTAGGAGAAAAGAACAGGCTTGAGGATTGGCTACGGTTCAGAACTATTTATTCCCTCTTCATAACTTCAGATCGAATGGATGCAATGAGGATACAGAAAGTAGAGAAGAGTGTAATCCCCCAGTGGAAGGCAAAGACCTTTTCTGTTGATACTCCCATGGCAGGTTGGCGTTCTGAAGTGAGGCGCCTTTGTGTAGAGGCTGCTGATAATGTGTCTTTGCCGGGCATTTACAGTCTGAGCTTACCTACAGGCTCAGGCAAGACCCTTATTGGTCTTGAGATGGCCCATAATTGGGCGAAAAAGATGAAGTTTAGCAACATAATATACGCTTTGCCGTTTATTAGCATTGTTGAACAAAATGCCCAAGTAGCTTCAGAGGTTTTTGGGGAAGATAACGTTCAAGAGGATCACAGCTTGGCATATATTTCGGATACTGAGACAGAAAACACAACGCCGGAAAAGAGAATGCAGAGCTTCTTTCGTTATTGGGATTCACCTGTTGTTGTTACTACCTTAGTTCAGTTGTGGACGGCTATTTTCGGCTCCAGCGCAAACGAATCCATGAATTTCCATAGACTCAGCAATTCTGTCGTTATCATGGATGAACCTCAAGCCATAAGACCTCAGTTGTGGAAAGGGTTTGGTAAGGTCCTAGGTTTTTTGTCGAAGAAATTCAACACTACATTTCTTCTCATGACAGCCACTAAGCCTCATATTGTCGAAGGAAAGGAGCTGGCTCCAGCAGGTGTGGTTGCAAAAAGACCCTATAAGACCCGTCAGGAATGCCGGTTTATTGACGGTGTTCATGATATAGACAGCCTACCGGACTTGCTTGAGGAGAATATAAGCAGGTTGCGTGAAAGTTCTGGGCTAGTGGTTCTCAACACAAAGCGAAGCGCACTTAAGGCTTACGACATGCTAAAGGGTATCCTTGGACAGAACGATTCTGACCCTATTCTTTTCCTTTCCGGGTGGATGACTCCTAAACACAGAAAAGAAGTTTTGGGTAAGCTGATAGGCCTTGAGAAAGAAGGAGTAAAAAGATATTTAGTTTCCACCCAGGTTGTAGAGGCAGGAGTAGATTTGGATTTTCAATGGGTTTTCAGAGACCTAGGGCCTTTGGACAGCATCATCCAGGTTGCAGGCAGGTGCAATCGCCATTTTTCAATGGGGGAACCTGGGGAGGTCGTGATAGCAGAATTGATGGATCCGGAAAAAGGCAAGAGCTTTAGTAGAGATGTATATGATGACGTGCTCTTATTGGCTTCCAGGGAAATATTAGGCAAGAGGCCTCTGTTTGACGAGCAGGATACAGTGGAAATGGTTGATGAGTATTTTAGTCGCATACTGGATGGTTTAAAGCCCGAGCATATATGGGAGGACATTGAAAGAGGTTCTTGGGACACTTTGCCGAAATTAATTGAAAAAAGGACTAAAGGCGTGTCTTTGTATGTGGAGTTGGATGAAAATTTGAGAAACCTTTTGGATGAACTTTCTAACATGACGCGCGGCTTCGAGAATTTGGATAAGGCAAGGAACATTGCTAGAAAACTGCAAATGTACAAAATAGAGGTTCCTGCAAAGAGCATAGAAAAATGGGAGCAAAAGCTTGGATCTAATTTCATCATCGATGGAGCGCATCCTGTCTTGTGTAAACTGCCTGGAAGAGATGAGTGGTTTTTATCTAAGGAGGGAATAGGAACAGTTTACAGTATGGAGACTGGTTTTATTCCCCCTGATGGAGATAGCGGAG
>NZ_DAITZW010000056.1:0-4086 GCF_036847465.1 Thermovirga lienii
AATTGAATCTGTGTTGCTGTGCTTGCTACCTACCAGTAAGACTAAATCTGTGGATTCCCGTTGTTTGACAGCCGGATACATGAACGACACCTCCTAGAGATAAGACAATCAAGCAAGTGAGACATAAAAAAATATAGCGATCGAAGAGCCGTTTAAACAGGAAATACAATCCTAAAATCACATAATCAGTCTTCTGGTGTCGAAATACGTTGATGGCTTCGGTATGAACGCTGGGAATATCTCATGCTCATTCCATGGGTAGTACTCAATACTAGACCGCATCCAGTTCATATCACCAAACTTGAGGAAATAGGACAAGCTGGGTAAGTTCATAAGCTCTGACGGCAGTATGACGCTGCGCCGTTCCCTCCGGCTGTCATTGGTCCTGTCATTTATAGATATTTTTGCTCCCGTATTGTCATATGACGAAGAAATACTTTCCGTTTCTCTTTCTATCTCCATTTCTCCTATGATTTTAGACAGGCCCTCCGCCTCGGGAGCCGAAGAAACACGCCCTAAAACCTTACTGTTGCAGTTGTTTATAATAGTCTGAGTTCCTTCGTCCTTGTATTGATCCTTAATCTGAGCCTGATCCTGTGTGCCTATGACTATACAAGCTCCTTTTGAACGCCCTTCGGCCAAAAGCCTCTTGATACTGTCCAACCTAAACAGAGAACCAAACTCATCTATAAAGAACCACACTCTTCTGTCGTTATCCGACGGCAGAGAGATCATTTCCCTCATCAAAATATCCAGTATGACCGTAAAATAACTCTGATAGTTGGTGGCATATCGAGCAGGATTAAGAAGGAACAAGGCGCTGCCTTCCGTAGAGGGGTCATGGAGCCAATCTCTGACTGAGAAATTACCTCTCTCTGCTACTTCAGGCCTAGTAAAACTCTGCGTATAACTTGTCAGAGTGGCCATGACCGATGTAGGCAGGTTAGACTGAGTTTTACCTGCTCCCGCTATAGGCTGTGCGAACGCCGCTGCTGCCCTGTCTCTGCTCAGCTCCCTCCACATCTTGTCTGGAGCAGAGGCATAGTTAAACAGAAACTTACACAAATCCTCATTTTTGACCGGTTGCCCCGTTTCTTCCGCTCTGTTGAATAGATAGACCAAGATGCCCCTGAAGACGTTGCGGGCAGAATCCGTCCAAAACTTATCGTTAGCATTTCCTATAGCCTCAGGGATAAGACTTTGGGTTACCATGTCCATGTCCTGCTCGCCCTTGATCTCAGCGAAGAGATCCCATTTAGTATGCCTGCGGTCAGCAGGACAAATAATTACATCTCCTTCTCTATAGAAAATAGGCAGGTATTCAGGCTTTCGGTCGTAGATAATCAGCCTATCTCTTCCTCCTCGGCGGCGAATGTCGTATATCATCTGTTTGATTACCTGCGACTTACCTGCACCTGTAGAACCCTGAATATACATGCCTAAATTTTCAAATTTATACGGATAAGGAACTCCCGCAACCAGAACGGGAGGCATAGGACGATCTCCTTTTTTCGCCTTCACCAACGCTTTTCGTCCTTCAGTTTTAGCCTGTTGCGCAACCGCAGCAATGTGTTGAGGAGTGGGCCCATTAGTCATAAGTGTCCCCCTCACAAAATGTTCTCCTTCCGCCAAGATTACGTCTCCTGTAGATACAGTGTTCTGTCTTACCAACTCAACAGGATCCTTATACTTCTTCAGCGACCAATACCCAACAGACCCCACAACAACTGCTCCTATGAAGGAAAACCATATAAGCTCCCCTAATCCGTGGAGGATAATCCTCTCTCCGCCGAAAAGGACATTTTCTTCCTGTGTGCTAACATACCCGTCTAAAACCCATGAAGGAAACAGGAATAGGTTTACCCATATGCCTACGATAAAGATATATTTGAAGACCTTTTTAATTTTGCCTTTCCAACGCCCTGTTTCGAGCTGGGTTCCAATTTTGACAGACATACAGCCACCTCCCACACTCAAACTATCTGGCTAGGCCTCTTCATCAATCATAAACTGCTTGTAGTACTGCCTTAATTGAGGGTGCCACCGCAACCTGCGGATAATACTATCGAGCCTTTTGCGTATATACTCTACGCTCCTGCTGTAGGCCCTAGCAATGTCTTCAAGCATGTGCGGAAACACATAGGGATCTATACCAAAGCGACGCTTCAAAATATCCAGTTCATCAGGAGTCAAAATCTCTTCCAGTAAGGCAAGACAACGTTCACACATCACTATGCGGTCTACCTGCATATCTAAATTTTCATCGTCTTCTTCTGCATTAAACCAAGACAGGCTTAAACATGGGCCTGATTCTTCATCTCCTGATGCTTCACATAGCGGGATTGGAGCAGATGTTAGATGGGCTAGAGACTGCACTCTGCGTAAATACTGCTCAGGTACTTCCTCCCCCTGCTTATATTTCTCTATATAATCTCTCATCTGAGATAGTGCCACACCTGTAAAGCCGGGAACAGCAAACCCCCTGCGGTGTTTCAGTATGGCGATCTTCACCTGCTGGTATATCCAAGGCACACCGTAGGTACTGAACCTGGTTTTATACTTGGGATCAAATCTGTCAACCGCTGTAATAAGCCCTATAACCCCCTCCTGCACCAAATCCATAAAATTCAAAATAGAGCTATTCCCCATCTGAGCCATTACCCTGTTGACCACCGCAACAACAAGGCGAAGATTAGAAAAAATCAGCCTGTCTCTTGCCTCCCCGTCCCCCTGCTCCTTAAGGATCGCCAACTTTCGCTCCTCTTCAGGCGTCAGGAGATCATACTTCCCTATTTCTTTTCTAAAGTAGACAAAGGCCTCTTGGAGGCGTTCATCAGAATCTGGAGAATCTGGAATATTCTCTGTCTCATACACAAGCTCATCTAACTGCTCCTGCTCCATATCCTGCACTTCTTCTGACTCTTCTGTTGTTGTGTCGTGGTCACTCGTCTGTGCCACTACAACCAACCGCCTTTTCCTTCTTTTCTTCTTTTTTTTCTCTTCTCCCATCGACATGACCTCCAGACCCTTTTTTACTTATTATGCATAGTTTTCCTATATAATTTATATCAAAAATACAAATTAACAAATTAAATTTTATATATTTTATTGTCAACAGGTGTCGATTACGCTATATATATAACAAAATATGTGGGCTTAAACAAACAAAATTTTTACAGAATATTTTTATAGCATTCTGAAAAAATATAGGGGGGATATAAATGTCAGTTGTTTTTATAGGAATAGGAGCGTGCATAGTGATAGGCCTATATATATATTTTACAAAAATTATTCGACATACAGAAAACAAAATGAAGGCTTTACAGACACTCAAACAGGAGCAGACAAAAGCTGCTCTGGATTGGTGGAACAATTTGCCTGAGGCAGAAAAAACAGTCCTGCTGCAAAGGATTCGTGCCGGAAGATGGCTTATGCTGCCGCAGAAACGGCGTTACTATCTATACCTAGCAGGGGTTGGCCTTTGTACGGCAGGCATGTTTGCTGTCAACCGCATAATAAACAATCCTCTTGCATCACCTGTTATTCTTTTGCTGAGTATAGGCGTCCTTACACTGCTGATATACGGGGAGAAACAGGAAAAGCAATTTAACATAGACATAGTTTCACTACACCTGATAACAAGACTGTACATCAAGGAACACCAAGGGGAAACTGTAGAACATCAACAATAAGGGAGAGTTATTCTATATACTCTCCCTTTAATCTCATTTCTAAAAAATCTACTCCTTCCTGATTGACAAGTGCCTCACCTGTCTCTGGATCATAGTCTATTGAAAGAGCGTATGAAGCAAACAGCCAACTTGGGAAGGGAAGTTCATCAGCCACTTTAGACGCTTGTACAACCGGGGGCATAAGCTCTGCAGGGCAGCCAATCTTGGCAAAAATCTTCTTCTTGTACTCGTCCTGTCTCTTCCCCTGTTCCACAATTTTCTCCAGAATTTTTTTATATTCCCTATGGCAAACTTTTGCCAGCGTCTCCTTTAACTGCGGCGATAAAGGAACCATTTGAGGTTCCTGCATGTCAGACCCCTGTTCTTCCTCTTCATCATCATACGGAAGATCATC
>NZ_DAITZW010000056.1:4186-5733 GCF_036847465.1 Thermovirga lienii
AGGCATACGAACATGATATGCGCTGCGTCTCTTCTCGGCCGCTTCACTTACAAAGGACATTCCCTTTAACCCCCCCTTTAATACTTGTCCCTCAAAACAATGTACGTCTTAGGTTTTTTTGCATCTTCCAACTGACTTTCAGCCCCCAAAAACTTCTCTTTAAAGGTAAACCATGTATATGTAGTACGTATCCAAGGGTGTTCTACGTGTACAAAAACATACATAGGCACCCTGCCTTTGGTTTCAGACTTAAGTTCAAATACTCCCGAAACAGAATCGTCTACTATAACAAACGTATCGCCTATCTGAGGTTCATACTCCTCCGTTTCGTCGCAAACCGCAAGAGACAGCATCTCTTCTATTTTTGCCTCTGCATCTACCGCATCCTTCTCTGCATGGCGGAGAAGTTTCTCCTTGGTGTTCCGTGCTTCACTAGCTTTTACAAAACCCTTCTCTACCTTACGGCCCCGAGACCCCAAGATTATCTCCCTCCCTACTTTACTTTTATCCTGACAAAATTACACAAATAAATTTATTATCCTGTCGAGTTTTGAGCATTTTCTTATATATTTATAATTGAGACCTATATGTAAAAATATATAAGGAAATATGGAGACAAAACACACTCTAGACAGGAGGTTGGCAAATGACAAACAACGTGGTCAAAAACATTGCTGAAACTGACTTAATAGACTGTTTTTATTGCGGCCTTTATGTGGCACCCTTGCTTAAAGGAAGCGTAGATGAAGGAGGGGTAGGTTTCGGAGACGTTGTCGAAGAAGACGTATTCCTTTGGACATCGATGGATTCAGACTCTGGAATGTACCTCACTGAACTTAGTAGATACAACGAAACGGAAGAATTGACGATAGACGAAATTTTATACGAACAGCAACAGGACATAAAAACGATGCAGAAAGTCTTAAAGGCGATCAACGACCGCCCCGCTGCTTTTTCGGTTTCTCTACAGCCTATCCAACACATAAAGGATCTGCTGATGCTTTTCAGTCAATTGGCTCTGTCGGAAAGCGGAAAGGCTTTCTTCTCAGGCATATCGGAGATGTTCATCAACTTCTCCAGCCTGCAGATAGATGCTATGAAGCCAACCGACACAGCTTTCATCGCTGGGTGGAAGAAATTCAAAGATGTAACCATGACCGAATCAGCAATGACATTCATGATAGACACCCCTACTATATCTCGTGTATGTACAGTAATTGAAAACGGAGACCAAAAGCTACACGTAGTAAGCCAAAAAAAGATCAAACAAAAAGAACTAGATGTCATAGAAGCCAAAACAAGCCCATCTTTTGACATTAAAAACATACTGCACCAGTACCTTCTCACTCCAATACCAAAAGATGGACAAAATCTAGAATTATTTCCCGACTTCGACAGATAAAGTCAACTACCCGCCACCCATAGAGGTGGGGGCTTGCAAAAGCCTTAGTTGACTACCCTCAGCCAGGGGAAGTTAATCTTCCTATCGGGCTACGTTAGACTGGTCGTGACACCCTGGGATGCTGCTCAAGTTCCAGGCTCTGTCG
>NZ_DAITZW010000057.1:0-5679 GCF_036847465.1 Thermovirga lienii
TGCAATTTGGGGAGCATCAACCTGTCCCACATGGTAAAGGACGGAGAAATAGACTGGGAAAAGCTCAAAAGGACCACTCGCCTTGCGGTGCGCTTCTTGGACGATGTCATAGACGTAAACGAATACCCCATACCCATAATAAAAGAGACGGTCATGAAAACCCGCAAGATAGGCCTGGGCGTCATGGGATGGGCAGATATGCTATTCATGCTCCGCATACCATACGACTCTGAGGAGGCCATAGAGCTGGCCAAGAAAGTAATGAGCACCATAACAGAGACAGGCAGAGAAGCCAGCAGGGAACTCGCCAAAACAAGGGGCGCCTATCCTGCTGACAGGGGCACGGGACAGCGCAACGCCACCATAACGACCATAGCACCCACAGGCTCCATCTCCATGATCGCCGACTGCTCCTCTGGCATAGAACCGGTGTTCGCACTGGAATTTACCAAAGAAGTACTGGAGGGCAAGCGGTTCACGTATAAGAACAAGTACTACCAGCAGGCCCTGGAAGAAGGCCTAGATGAGGCCATCATAAAGAGAGTCTTCAAGACGGCCCACGATATATCGCCCGAATGGCATGTGCGCATGCAGGCAGCATTCCAGGAAGCCGTCGACAATGCAGTAAGCAAGACCATAAACTTGCCCAACAGCGCCTCCATAGAGGACGTAAAGAAGGCCTATCTTTTGGCTTTCAAGACCAAGTGCAAGGGCATAACGGTCTTCAGGGACGGCTGCAGGAGCGAACAGGTCCTGTACAAGGAAAAGCATCCTGTGCAACAGAAGCTTCCCATAGCTTCCACTCCCCCAGGACCTCAGCCTGTGGAAAGGCCCTTCGTGCTATCGGGTAAGACGGCCAAGATTCCCACAAGCTACGGGAACCTCTACCTTACAGTTAACGAGATCAACGGCCGCCCCATAGAGGTATTCACCACCATGGGCAAATCGGGACATGAGACCATGGCATTCACCGAGGCTATAGGAAGGCTCATATCCCTGGCCCTTAGGAGCGGAGTAAAGATCCACCACATCATAAAGCAAATGAAAGGCATAGGCGGCTCTCAACCTGTATGGCACGAAGACAGCGTGATAATGTCGGTGCCTGACGCCATAGCCTTTGGACTAACGTACCTGGGATATCTGGACAAGGAAGAGAAGGAGATAATGGAATCCATGGCAGAGACGGACATGTGCCCCGTCTGCGGTGCTGCAATGACCAGGATGGAAGGCTGCATAACCTGCACGGTGTGCGGTTTCTCCAAGTGCTAGAAGCTTTAAAAAACGAGGGGGCGCTTCTTTTAGCGCCCCCTTACTTTTGCGGAAAGACTCCAAGCAAACCTACAAAGACTCTTTGATCTTCGCCAGTTGTTCCTTGCACGCCAAGCCGAATATGAGGCTGTCCAGACTGTAGGCAACGTAATTGAACCCCTCCTGGATCCGTTGCACGGCTTCATCTACAGAGGTTACGAATATTCCCGCAGGTTTTCCGGCACCCTTTATTATGGAAAGAGCCCTTCCCACGGCTTCTCTCATATCAGGATGCATGATCTGGCCCGGTATTCCCAGGGATTGGGACAGGTCGTAAGGCCCTACGAATATCATGTCTATGCCACTGACGCTCGCTATTTCCTCAAGTCTGCTCAAGCCTTCCACGTTCTCACAGTGAACTATGACCATGGTGTCCCTGTTGGCTTCCTCCAGCGCCTCTTTAAGGGGTTTAAGCCCATACTCAAGAGCCCTGGGCACCGCCGCCCCTCGCATTCCCTCAGGGTAGTACCTGGAAGCTTTTGCAACCATCTGAGCAGTTTGGACATCGTTGACCTGGGGCACGTGAATGGCCTTCGCTCCTACGTCCAGCACCCTTAGGATATTGGTAGGGCTTGCCTCGGTAACCCGGACAACTGGAGTCATGCCCGAAAGCTCTGCCGCTCGGATTAGGTGCTGTATGGACTCGGGGTTCATCGGACCATGCTCCGTGTCTATGACGCAGAAATCAAATCCCACTATGCCCATTATCTCCACTAGATCCGGACAGTTGAGCCCCACGAAGGGCCCCACCACCACTTCACCGCTTTGGAGTTTCTCCTTCAGTTTGTTAACCATGTCCACCCTTCTCCCAAAAAGGATTTTTAAACCTATAAATATTTTATGTCACCAATGACCAACTCAAAGTCTTTTACATCAAAGTTCTGCCATTATCCTCTTTGCTACCTCGGGCTTGTTCATGGTATAAAGATGGATACCGTCCACGCCTTCCCTTACAAGACCCTTTATCTGATTTATGGCGTATTCCAAACCTGCTTCGTGGAGTCCTTTAGGGTCCCTCTCGTATCTGGCTATTAGGTGAGCAAGGGCCGAAGGAATGGAGGCACCGCACAAGGACACCATTCTGGAGATCTGCTTGGCGTTCAACACGGGCATTATTCCAGCAGTGATGGGGATACCTATGCCCAAAGATCTGGCAACGTCCCTGAAGCTCAAAAATAGCTCGTTATCGAAGAAAAGCTGGGTGATCAGGAATGACACCCCTTCGTCAACCTTCTTCTTCAGGTTTATGAGGTCACATGCCATCGATGGCGCCTCAACATGTCCTTCTGGGTACGCTGCTCCCGCAACGCAGAAACCACCAGGCCTTTGTTCCCTTATGAAATGCACCAAGTCCTTGGCGTACTTGAAGTCTCCGCCTTCGGCGGGCCCATCCTTCGGTGGGTCGCCTCTCAACGCCAGAACGTTTTTGACCTCCAGGGCAGAGAGTTCGTCCAGTATCCGTAGGATGTCCTCTCGATGGGCACCTATACAGGTAAGGTGAGCCAGGGGTGGCTTGCCCCATCGTTTCTTTATATAACCTGCTATCTCCACGGTCCTGTCCTTGGTCCCTCCAGCGGCACCATAGGTGACACTTACAAAATCGGGATCCAATGTGACCAATTCCTCGATGGTCTCATATATGGACTCTATGGGATACTCCCTCTTGGGAGGAAATATTTCAAACGAAAATACCGGCCCCTTTTTGGAACTAAATATCTCGCTTATGAACATCACTCGTCACCCCTCTCTGTCAGCCTCGAAACTAGCCTTACCGCCCCTATGGCATCCGGGGCCGTGCCGTCTGAGCCTATCTTTTTGGCGAAGCTTTCGTTAACCGACGCTCCTCCAACTATCACCGGAAGATGGGGCAACTTTTCCTTAAGTAGTTTCACCGTTCTTGCCATTTCTTCCATGGTGGTGGTCATCAGAGCAGATAGGCCAACTATGTGGGCATTGGATTCAGAAGCCGCCTCCAGTATCTTTTGGGCGGGCACGTTCCTTCCCAAGTCGATTACCTGGTAACCGTAGCTTCTCAAGACCGTCCCAACTATGTTCTTCCCTAGATCGTGAAGGTCCCCTTCCACTGTGGCAAGCACCACGGTTGCCTTGTTCTCTCCCCTGTCGGAGGGCTCCATTCTCTCCCTGGCGAAATCACATGACACTTGAGCTGCCTGCGCCGAGGCCAAAAGCTGAGGTAGAAAAAATTCTCCCACCTCGTAAAGCTTGCCCACCTCTTCCAGGGCAGGAATTATTCCGCAGGATATTACATCCATGGGTTTTACGCCTTTTTCGTCTATCAGGTCGCGAACATGCAATTGGGCAGCCTTTTCGTCTCCCTCTATTATGGCCTCCATCAATGGAAAGTAAGGGCCTTGGTTCTTTTCCTCCGTGGGCTCTTCTATTTCCTTTTTCCTCTCTTCCTTTTTGGGGGCAGAATCCCTGCCGGGTTCAACGAGGGCCCGCTCCTTAAGCTTGTCCTGGGCTTGAATGTAGTTTAAAGCCTTAGGGTCTGACCCCCTCAAAAGGTTAGAAGCCAAAATGGTCTCAAAAATCCCTGGTGCTGTGGGGTCTATTATGGCAGCGCCTAATCCAGAAGCCATGGCCATGGCCAGGAAGGTCCTGTTGACTAGATGCCGCGAGGGAAGACCGTGAGATACGTTGCTCACGCCAAGGATGGACAAACATCCCAACTGAGAGATGTACTCCAATGCCTGAAGGGTGACCCGCGGGGCCTTTTCATCGGCGCCCACCGCCAGAGTGAGGCCGTCTATGATCAGGTTCTCCATGGGGAAACCTGTCTTTCGGGCTCTTTCCACTATGCTGTCTATGACAGCTCTTCGCTCCTCTATGGTATGGGGCAAGCCCTTCTCGTCCATGGGAAGTACCGTCAAAACGGCTCCATAGCGGCTAGCAAGTTCAAGCCCCTTCTCCAGATGCCCCTGTTTCGCGGTCACCGAGTTTATCAACGGCACTCCCGAGGCCCTCTTTAGACCCGCTTCGAGAACCTCTATCTTGTCGCTGTCGATGGATACAGGAGAAGTAACGGTAGCTTCCACAACAGATATGGCCTCACTCATTAGGGCCACCTGGTCCACGCCCGGTAGGCCAACGTTTACGTCTATCACCTCGGCTCCGGCCTGTTCCTGAAGCTTTGCTTCCTCCTTCAGAAGGGTGAAATCACCATTTGCCACCTGTTCCTTCAGGGCCGACTTTCTTGACACGTTTATCCTCTCACCCACCACGAGTAGGGGACCGCCGCAACCAGCGGCCACCAGCTTACTCCTGGAGGCAAGAAAGGTCTCCTTTCTGGAGCTAGGAGGAAGAGACAAAACTCCGGCCAAAGCCTCCTTCATCTCTCTGATATGTTCTGGTGTGGTCCCGCAGCAACCTCCTATTACGCTGGCGCCAGCAAGGGCCAGCTCCTTCGATTTTTCTGCAAACGCTCTTGGATCCCAGAAGTTTTCGTCTCCGGGAAGGCCTGCATTGGCATATACGAAGACAGGCAGCCTGGAGTATTCCCAAAGCTTCTTGACCGTCTCCACGTACTCTCCCGGGCCCACACCACAGTTGGCGCCCACTCCAGCGGCTCCTACAGCGTAAGCCCATGCTGCAGCGACCTCTGGAGGGGTCCCTGTAACGGTCTTTCCGTGGTGATCGAAAGTAAAACTCACGACAAAGGCTAGGCCTTGCGCTGCGTCCTTCGCCGCTGCCACCGCAGCCTTGGCCTCCCTTATATCCATCATGGTTTCTATTAAGATGAAATCCGCTCCACCCTCTGCAAGGCCTGCTATCTGTTCATAGAAGGCCTCATAGGCTTCCTCAAAGGATAGGGATCCGAAGGGTTCCAAAAGCTCACCAAGGGGGCCTACAGATCCGGCAACGAGGGCTTTGTCTCCCGCACACCCTTTGGCTATCCTGGCGGCTTCCTTGTTTATGTCTCTGGCCTTGTCCTGAAGGCCCCTGTGAGCTAGTTTCCTCGTGCTCCCACCGAAGGAGTTGGTCTCTATTATGTCCGCCCCTGAGGCCAAATATGCCTCGTGAATTGAGGTTACTATGTCAGGAGAATAGACGTTCATCTCTTCAGGCAACATTGGAGGCTTCCAACCTTTTTCTGCAAGAAGGGTGCCCATGCCTCCATCCATAAGTATTACTCTACTTTTTGCCTCCATCCATTGCCAGAATTTCATCCTGTCCACTGGACCACCCCCCATAAATATTAGGTTATGTTTGTGTATATTATTAGAAGTTGGTCCATTTATCAAGATTTTCTTATGTATGTTATATTTTGCACTTTATTGGGTCTTCGAGAGGATTCCGTGAAGGGGGACCTGTCTCCATGGGGTTGGATTCGTCCATGCTCCATTCGATCCA
>NZ_DAITZW010000058.1:0-5340 GCF_036847465.1 Thermovirga lienii
TCTTCCTTCCCCCCAAACTAGTCAAGCAAAGTCGCCTGGGAGTTTATTGATAAAGGATATTGACAATAAAGGCACAACCGTGTATCGTTGCATGTGCAAAAAGTTTGGTGAGGCTAACTTTTCTTAAGTTATTCTTCCTTGCCGAAGAGGAGGTAAACATGACCACTGGGCTTCATTTATTGAAAAATGGCCAAAAGGCCAAGATAGTTTCTCTGCCTCCAGGCTTGTGTGGTAAACGAATAGAAGCTTTGGGGCTGAGACCTGGGAAAACAATAGAAAAGGTCTCAGGAATGCCCTTCAAGGGGCCTGTTACCATCTCACTGGACGGAAGGCAGATTGCCATAGGTCATGGGATGAGCGAGAAAATTGTGGTTGAACCTATTACGGAAGGAGAATCCCAATGAAGTTCCCCTGCCTCGGTTGCCACGACCAAGCTCAGCATTGCGGAGGCTGTCCGGCTTCCAATGAAAATTCACCTTCCGAACTAAAAAAAATTCTCCTAGTGGGCAATCCTAACGTGGGCAAAAGTGCCGTCTTCACGAGGTTGACCGGAGTTCATGCCATATCTTCTAATTTTCCTGGAACAACCATAAGTTTCACTCAAGGAAACCTACGACACGAAGGTCAAAACTACGTTATCATAGATGTCCCAGGAACTTACACATTGAATCCCACAAACGAAGCAGAGGAAGTGGCCAAGCGCATAATCGAAGAAGATTCTGACATAGTGATAATTGTCCTTGACGCAGGAGCACTGGAGAGGAACTTATACTTGGCCCTTCAAGTCCTGGAGCTTGGAAAGAAAGCCATAGTTGCGCTCAACATGGTAGACGAAGCTAGGCATAAAGGCATTGAGATCAACATTGAAGCTCTTGAGAAAGCTCTGGGAGTTCCCGTAGTCCCAACTGTTGCTCTTTCTGGCAGGGGAATAAAGAACTTGGTGAATCGCCTCAAGGAGGCTAGAAAATCCCACATAACTCCACAAAGTGACGAAGATAGGTGGAAGACCATAGGGAACATAATCGCCCAAACACAAAAAGCCCATCACAGACATCACACTGTGAAGGACCGTCTGGAGGACATCACAGTCCATCCCTTGTGGGGCGCTCTGTTTGGAATAGCCGTAATAGTTGCAAGTTATTACGCTGTTAGACAGATCGGAGAGGGCATCATAAACTACATCCTTGATCCCATCTTCTCTACATTTGTCCTGCCTCTACTGGAAGCTCTCTCAAGGAGCATGAATCCCCAAGGCTTTATGCACTCTTTGTTACTAGGAACATTGATAAACGGCACATTAGACTTTGAGCAAAGTTTCGGCCTATTGACTACAGGTCTATACGTCCCCCTCGTAATGGTTCTGCCATATATTTTTGCATTTTACACCGTACTGAGTTTACTGGAAGATTCAGGATATCTACCTCGACTTGCTGTATTATTCGACTCGTTGATGCACCGATTGGGCCTCCACGGCTTCGCAATAGTCCCCAACCTGCTTGGCCTAGGGTGCAACGTGCCTGGCATCCTGGCGACGAGGGTTCTTGAATCCCCCAGAGAGCGATTCATTGCTTCTACGCTAATTTCCGTAGCCGTACCATGCGCTGGCCTTCAAGCGATGATATTCGGTGCGCTAGGAAGCTTTGGCGGCAAATACGTGGCAATGGTGTACGGCTCCCTTGCTGTCGCATGGATAGTCTTAGGAAGGATCCTAAATGCGTTGCTTCCAGGCTACAGCCCCGAGCTCATCATAGAGATACCTCCGTATAGAGTTCCTTCATTGAGAGGACTCGGTCTTAAACTGTGGTTTAGGATCAGGGGTTTTCTGATTGAGGCAATCCCTCTAGTCTTATTTGGCGTCCTGGTGGTCAACCTTCTCTATATGTCAGGAATTATGAACGTAATATCCAACCTTTTGGAGCCTTTCTTCAACATCGTTCTGGGGCTTCCAGCATCAACAGCTGGCCCCATAATACTAGGACTATTGAGAAAAGACGTGGCCGTTGGTATGCTGTTACCGCTGAACCTCACCCCTCAGCAAATGGTCATAACCGTGGTGATGTTGTCCATGACGTTCCCGTGCATAGCTACTTTCATAGTCCTCTTTAGGGAACTTGGAGCCAAGAAGATGCTTTACAGTCTGGGAATAATGTTGACAACAGCGATATTGTTCGGTTTCATGCTGAGGTTATTCTTCTTGCTTGCGTAAGGTTTTTCAGCGTTTCCTGTTTCAATCGGCTACAGGAAACGCTATTTCTCCTACATCAGGTATGAAGTGTTTCGTCCATTTCACGCCGAACACTGTCTCCAAAGAGGTTGTGTCCAAATCCCTTGACTTTTTGGTACAAACCACTTTACCCTCCTTCAGGAACATTACCCGATCGGACCAACGAAGGGCAGAGTTCACATCGTGCATGGCTATCAATATGGCACATCCCTTTTCCCTCAGTCCTTCCACGAGCTTAAACATGGAAAGAGCATGTTTAGGGTCCAATGCGCTTGTAGGCTCGTCCATCAAAAGAATGTGGGGCTCCTGGGCCAGAGCTCTGGCTATTGCTACCCTTTGGGCTTCTCCACCCGAAAGCTCTGTAGCCAACCGATCCTCAAATCCCTCAAGATCTACAGCCTTCAAGCTATTTCTGGCAATTTCGTAATCCTGAGCTCCAAAGCTATTGAACCTTCCCGCGTAGGGATAACGGCCCATAAGCACTATCTCTATAACCCTGAAGGGCATATAAAAGTAGTTCTGCTGTGGAACCACGGCAACCTTCCTCGCAAGGTCCCTTTTGGCAATCTCTTTTATGTTCTTCCCTTCGAAGAAAACTTCACCGCTGGTCATGCGGCCAACACCTGCAACAGCACCTATCAAAGTGCTCTTTCCGCTCCCGTTGGGGCCTAAAAGGCCCAATATCTCCCCATATTGAAGATGGAAGGTAACGGAGTCCAAAATGACCTTGTCCCCCATGATCACGCTTATATTATTGGCTTCTAACGCCACGCTAATCCCCCTCATTACTCCTACCTTCCCTTCCACAGGAGGAAGCAAAACACAGGGCCACCCGTAAGAGCAGTAAGGACTCCTATAGGAAGCTCTCCTAACATTCTGGAGAACGTGTCCGCTACAACAAGCAAAATGCCTCCACCCAAAAAGGCCAAAACCACAAGCCCCCGATGTCCCGGACCAAAGATCAACCGCAACAAATGGGGCACTACCAGACCAACAAACCCTATCACACCACAGGTAGAAACTGCTACAGATGTTGCAAGGGAACTCAAAAAGAGAAGGGCTAGTTTTGTCCTCCCTTCGTCAACACCCAAGGCCTCTGCTGGCCCCCCTGAAGCTATAATGTCCATCTCTCTGGAATAGAATAAGCCTACAGTCAAAACGGCCATAGCCGAAGCAAAAACTAAAAAGACCTGAGACCAGTCAGCTGAGGAAAAACTGCCCAAAAGCCAAAATACTATAACGGAAGCTTGCTGGCCTGCTAAGGCTTTGAGCAGAGTTATGCCAGCACTCAATATACTGCTAACTACTACTCCAGCAAGAATTAGTCTAGGAGAATTTTTGATACCCTTACTTCCTCCGGCCAAAGCCATGGAGACCAAAAGAGAAGCTGCACCCCCAACGAATGCATAAATCGCCACAGGCCTTAGACCTAACAGAAAGGCCAAAGATGCCCCAAATGCGGCTCCGGTAGCCACTCCAAGAGTGTAAGGCTCTGCCAGAACGTTCATCAAAAGCCCCTGATAAATAACCCCACTGGTGGAAAGGCATGCTCCTACAAGTAATGCAGAAACAACCCTTGGAAGCCTTATATCCAATAGGATCAATCTTTCTTGTGCCTGGAAACCATCAGGGTTACCCCACACCAAACTCCCCAAAACCGAAAAAACCCGTCTAATGGATATAGGTGCTTCTCCCACAGACAGGGACCAAAAAACGCACAAAATCAAAACTCCAAATAGGGTAGTAAAACCCAAAAGGCAATTTACCCGCCTTTTCCCCAAAAATACCACCTCATAAGTCTGGTTTTAAGCCTTTGTTTTTTTTCTTCCCTTGGTGACCTCCTCCATGTGAGCACAATGCCCTTTTGTCCTAAAATCAGGGCAGCTACAACTGTTGTGTTTCACATCTACGACAAACTCTTCCTGACCATCTTTTACAATGTATATATGGTCAGATACCATACGAGAGACCAATTTATCGGCATGTTCGTCAGTCTCTCCACCAACTCTTTTGCTTTCGTCTATAGCCTTGTTCGAAAGATTATCAGCCAGGCTGTTTTCCTGTCTTGGTATCCACTGAAGTCGAGCTTTCGTCTTATCGATGAGGAACAGGGCCTCTTCTGCCAAAGGTAAAAGTCTGGGCTCCCTTATCTTCCAGTTGCCCAGCATCTGATTGACCACCAACTTGCTGTCACCTTTCACAACACAATTGTAAAGTTTCCTATTCAAGAGTTCTCTAAGCAAGAGGATCAGAGCCTCGTACTCCGCTTCGTTGTTGGTTCGCTTGCCTAAGTACTTGGACTCCTTCCACAGGATCTGCCCCTTGCCAAAATCAACGATACAAGCACCTGCTCCGGCCTCTCCAGGATTCCCCCTGGACGCCCCATCAAAGTAGCCAATTATCATGCTATTGCTCCTTTCATAAAAACTTTAATATGAACATTGACTCACTATACTAACTATAACGACCTAAGCCATTATATCAATAACAAGCAGGCGCCCTAAGGCGCCTGCTTCCGATAGCCCACTCACTTATTTATTAAAGGACAAAACCTCACATTACAAGGATTCCGCTAAATGGTAAACCGCTGAAGTTTGAGGTGAGGATACAGCATCCTGAGATTTGGCCAACAACCAATGGCCACTTTCATCCTTGGTCCACACATTGAAGCTCGTGAAAGTTTCCTCTATGATGCTCTGATTTGCCATGTACCAGTTGCCATTTTGATCTTTTATCCACATAATTATCCCTCCCGTTTTTTTTAAAAATCACTAACCCCTCACACCAAATCAAAACGGGCAGGTTCATCTTATTCGTCCTGGTTCAGGATGTATTCCGGAAGCCAAACTTCTAACCACCCTTATTCCTCCTTTGTTCTGTGCTTGGGGTAATTTATATCAACTATTCTTCAGTTTGTCAACTGCAGTTTATTATTTTTGGCTTTTTGAACTTTTTCAAGCTATACAGTTTATGCAACCGGTTGAATTATAACATTGCCCCCCAACATCTGCAAGGTGGAAACACCTTAAAACTTTTTGTGTATTTTAAAGAAAAGTATAACTATTTCTTCTGTTTTTACCTATAATGATGCTAAGATATAGTGACAATGAGTTAAA
>NZ_DAITZW010000059.1:0-4931 GCF_036847465.1 Thermovirga lienii
CCAACTTAGGCAGGTATTCCTGCCACTAAGTTGAGTTTAACAGATAAGGAGGTGAAGTTTAGGTTACAGGGAGCTTTCTGTAAAATACGGCAAATAAGCAGAGAAAAGGAGGAGAGGCTTTATGGCAGAAGGTACAGGAAGTAAACCGAGTTTGGGGTTGTCTCTTGGGGTTTTTGCTATCGCAGCAGCAATAATAAGTTACGGTGTTTTGGCTCTAGGGGTTGATGCCCACATACCGATAGTTATTTCGTCCGTCGTAGTCTGTATAGTTGGTGTCGTGGTTTTGAAGAAACCTTGGTCTGAGATAGAGCAAGGAGGCCTCAACGCTATTGCGGTGGCTCTTCAGGCGATAGTTATACTTATGATCATAGGTATGGTAATAGGAATATGGATCCAAAGTGGAGTTGTACCTGCTCTCATTTATTATGGTCTTTCCATATTATCCCCATCAATCTTCTTGCTGGCTACTCTATTGGTTTGTTCCGTGGTGTCTTTGGCCACCGGTTCGTCGTGGACCACAGCTGGAACTGTAGGTATAGCATTGATGGGAATAGCTCATGGTCTTGGAATACCTGCCCCACTTTCTGCAGGAATAGTTATTTCAGGAGCATACTTTGGAGACAAGATGTCTCCCCTTTCTGATACGACCAACCTGGCGCCCGCGGTTGCCGGAGCGAACCTTTTCGATCACATAAAGGCGATGGTTTGGTCGACAGGACCCACTTACCTCATAGTGGCCTTAATCACCATAGTTTTGGGTATGAAGTACGCAGGAGGTTCCTTGGATGCTGCAAAGATCGAGGCAATGCAGACCATGCTCAAGGCCGAGTTTCCCATAAGCCTTTTGGGTTTTGTGCCGCCAGTGGTCGTAATATTGTTGGCGGCCAAAAAGACTCCAGCCGTGCCTGGGTTGTTTGCTGGTGTTGTTCTGGCAGTTTTGCTTTCCGTGTTCCAGGGGCACGGACTTGCTGATATCATAAACGCCGTTCACTACGGTTATGAAGCTCAGCTTTCCTCAGAGATAGCCAATGCAGAAGCTGATGCCTTAATGGCACTGCTTGCCCAAAACGATCTTTCCATAGCTCCCGAGTTGGCGCAGGAAGTCGGAAACATGATGACCGAACTGTTGACTCGTGGAGGATTGGACTCCATGATGTGGACTATTTCCTTAATATTCTGTGCCCTGTTCTTTGGTGGCGTCATGGAGGCCTGTGGGTTCCTTGAGACCATAGTTGGTTCCTTGACCAAGTCCGTGAAGAGCGTTGGTGGAATGATGGGAGCAGTAATTGCCTCTTCGTTCGTATCCAATTTGTTCCTTGGAGATCAATACTTGTCCTTGGTCATACCTGGAAGGATGTTCAAGAGGGCATTCGAGGAAAAGGGCCTTGCACCGAGGATGCTATCCCGTGCACTGGAGGACTGCGGTACATTGACGTCTCCATTGGTACCTTGGAACACATGTGGCGCCTTCCAAAGCAGCGTCCTTGGCGTTCCTACTTTGGCTTACCTCCCGTATGCGTTCCTTAACTACTTGAACCCAATTATGTCTGTGCTTATTTCTTACATGAAGATAGGCGTTTACTGGAGGACCCAGTCCGGTGAGGATGTAGTGGCCAAGGAACATCCTGGTAATTAGCATGAAAAGAGGGGGGAGCACAACAGCTTCCCCCTCTAACTTTGTTGGCGATTGAAATTTAGTCTTTTAGTTTTTCTTCCACTGATTTAACCTTTTGTTCCATGCTGGCGTTTTTGTCCCTTCTATCGTCGATTCTTATTGTTGTTCCTACTCGCAGTGCTCCAGCCTTGAATGGGGCTTCATGAGCTGCTCTTACTGCTTTAAGAACGGTGTCCAGTTCTCCCTCTAATATGGTTCCCATCGGAGTGAGCATGACTTTAAGGTCGTAACTGCGCAGGATTTTTTCTACTTCAGCAACATAGGGGCTCAGGCTAGTTGAACCAGTTCCGTGAGGTACGATTACGACCTCTGCAATTACCTTTCCCATATCAATCCCTCCCTCTTTTAATGTGCCTCCTTGTGTGGGTTGCTGTAATACAATACAATAATCACTAAGTCCAGCGACGAGTTTCATGCTTTCTAAATTTTATTATATTAGTAAAGGCGTTTGAAGTTTTATCAGGAGGGATTTATTGTGGTAGAGAAAGTGATAGAGAAAATATTTATAAGTGAGTGGTTCTCTCCCGTTTTGATAGTCTTGATTTGGCTTTTTGCGGATCGCCTTACTGCAAGGGTTTTAAGTAGGGTTTTGGAGTCAGCGCTGAATAAATTTGTATTTAAGAATACAGACCTCACTCCCATAGAGCTAGCGACTAGGCAAAAGAGAGTCAACACCCTCAGAAAATTGGCGATAGATGTATTGAGAGTTATTTTGTTCGCGGTGGCACTTTTGATGTTCTTGGATAGCCTGGGTATAAATATAATGCCGGCCCTGACGGGTCTGGGTTTGGCAGGGCTTGCCATATCCTTGGCTGCTCAAAACCTGCTTAGAGATTTTTTAAACGGATTTATAGCCATCTTGGAGGACCACTTTGCCGTGGGAGATGTGGTTACCATAGCTGGTCGTTCAGGAGTGGTGGAGAAATTTACCCTTAGAGCTACCTATTTGAAGGACCTGGACGGCAATCACATAATAGTTCCCAATGGAATGATCGGAGAGGTTATAAATGCGACCAAGCATTGGTCGCAGGCTCAGATAAAGGTAGGGGTTTCTTATCACGCCGACATAAAGAAAGCCTTGGCGGTCATGAAGGAAGTGGCTGAGAGTTTGGCGAAGGATTTCCCAGAGAAGATACTGGAGTTGACGGATGTTCATGGGATTTTGGAGTTTGAACATAGTGCCATAATATTACGGGCGCTTATAAAGACAGCTCCGGGAGAACAGTGGTTCGTTGGGAGAGAATATAGGCTCAGGCTCAAAGAGGCCTTCGACAGAGAGGGCATAAATATCCCTTTCCCCCAAATGGACGTTTGGGTGAAGGAAACACCTTTTTCCAAGGATCAAAAGATCAACGCGTAGGGAACAGGTCTTTCGATATTTCCAGAGGGTTTGTTTATTATATTTCCTTGCCACCACAGGGCGGAAGATCCTCCGCCGTCAAGGTTCAGCGCGCTGTGGCAACCCAGTTCCCTTGCTATTAAGGCAGCTTCCTTTAATGTGGTTCCCCTGCTGTGCCAGGGGTCTCTTCCATCAATTATTAACCAATAGAGGTTTACTCCATCGTAACCTACTATGGTTCTTGGGTGTCTTTCCAAAATGGTGTTGGCACTAAACCCCTCGTTGTTAGCACAAAAGGTGCCATCTTTCAGTATCATGGGGCCTGCTTGCAGGAGGTAAGAGACATCTTTCATGATTTCATCGGCCATTTGAACTTTTATGTCTATGTCGGCAGGCTTGGCAATCTGCCTTAATATTGAAGCGAACCTTCCTCTTGCAACCAATAAGTAGCCATCTTTGGGCACCAGATGATTTGAAAGGTGGCTGTATTTCTCCTCTGTTATTTTTCCTTTCCTTACTACAAACTCCATGGCGTCATCAGGTATGGGCGTTGCGTAATACCATAGATGTGAGGTAAATAGGGCAACCTGATGATGGTCCTTCATTTCGTTGAAGGAGTCTATCGGAATGTCGATGTCCTCTATGGTTGCCTTTGCCTTGAAATCACCTCTTGCAAAGTGGAAGTTTCCTTTAACGTCCCAGCCTATGGCTGAGCGGCTACCGTAGGGGTTACTTATCGGTATCCCTCTTACGATTAGGCTTCCTATTATCTTAGTTTTATTGAAAAATCCCCCATTTATGGCACATTCTGCGCCGGTGTTCTGTGCTATCCACGATATAGGAAGCCTTTTCCCGGCTATCTCACCAGCGGTGATGATCTTTGGCGAAGTTTCTTGCGGCAAGAACCTTACAGCTGCCCAAAACAGAGCTTGTGACTCCTGGGTTTTGTAGGTTTCAATTTTTGCTTCTTTGTTCAAAATCCGAGTTATCTTTCCTGCAGTTTTCCATGCTTTGGCGAAGTGGATGAATGGGCCAACGGTTATCCTTTTCCCCATGGCGGTGGTTTCGGAGGAGACTTGAAGTTTTTGGGATGAAAAACTGGCTTTTAGATCTTCCAGGTTCAATGAGTTGAACTGCCCCTCCGCCGAAATTATCCAGCCTGTGGGAGGAGTTCCGATGTTCTCCCTGTGTAATGTGAGGCTTGATTTTTCCCCTTGAAAGGTTTTCTCCCAAACCAAACCGGCCTTGCAATCTCTTAGCCATTGCATTAGTTGGTGTAGGGTTTCTTGCGTCAAAGTATCCTTCGGCCTCGATAGGATGTCCTTGGGTGCTTCTGGAGTTATGTCTTCGGCGATCAAATAATATGGAAATATGTAGTCTGGTATGTTAAGGGAGTTTTCTGTTGGTGTCAGTTTCTCTATTATTTGTGCTTCATGTCTAAGGCCCATGGCCCTCAGTGCAAAGAACAGAGCTTCTGCGTTGGTGGCTTCCAGATCAGGGTAGAACGTTTCGTTCGGGAGTATTATGCCAAGCGCCAAGGCTGTCTCAGCAGCAGCCTTGGCTGGGTGCTCGGGCGGTATGTCAACGAAGTACTTTTCACCCTCCCAGTAGGGGATCTCAAGGGTTTTGATTATTTCGTGTACCAACTCTCCCCTGGTTACAGCAACGGCTGCCGCCATATCACAGAAGAGAGCAGTCAGAAGTATCATCATGATGGTGGTAAAGCTAAGGAAAGATTTTCTCAATATACGTACCTGCCTTATCTTTAGGTAGTTTACGTATATTGTAACGATGAAACTTCATATTGTCATTTGGAGCTCAATCAGCTTTTTCTTCGTTTCCCCCCACTTTACCTGAAACATTTGTAAGGGGCCACAAATTGCTTCCGTTTAATTAGTTGAAGGAGATGGTGGGAGT
>NZ_DAITZW010000060.1:0-4622 GCF_036847465.1 Thermovirga lienii
TTTCTACACCCTCACTCTACCCTTCTGAAATTCCTGATACAGTTCAAAAACCTTAAACGATGTGCGTTCCTGTTCTGACTGCAGGAACGCTACACCTCTTTTATTTATGGCGACAACCTTCATTGGTTTGTCATTGACAACTACATGACGGGCTTCTTGGAGTTTTCTAGCGAACTCTTGAAGATTCTTTGCGAAGGTTCGACCTTGAACAGCCAGCCTACAGATATTTACTATTTCCTTTTTCCAGTCTTCCATCTGATATCCCGCAGGACGCCCCGGACGCTTCTTATACTCTTCTTGTTTTTCTGTTGCAGTCTTACATACCTGCCCACGACCTCTGCCTCCAAGAGAAGTATTAGTTTCCTTATTCCATAAAGTCTCTAATAACAACTGCTGCACTGTCGAATGCCTCCTCTCCCGTTTTCTCTCTAAATATATTATAGCATTATGATATAAAAAAGCATATCCAAACTATAATATTTAATATATTCAACAAAAGGAAAGAGGCAAGTGTACAAAATAAAACAGGCCCCTTGCCTAAACAAGAGACCTGTCGGATACAAATTTTTACTACAGTTATTACAAATGTTAATTAGTGGGTATTGCTGGCTCTCCTTGAGGAAGAGCTATAATAGGCTCTACCGCCTGCTGTTCGGGAACGGCAAGAGGCAGGTCGCTCCCATTGCCCATTATCTGCATGTGAAAGTATTCATAGTGTCCTGCCGTCATAATGCCGTTGTTCTGAGTAGGATACACCCACACCCTGAAAGGCATTAACACCGGCATTTTGCTAGGTTCATCAGTAACTACCGACATCGCCGCTGATACAGAACTCCCCGCTCCCGAAGCAAAAGACGAAGAAGCAGCCGCAAGAAGCAGGCACAAGCCCAAAAGTAGAGACATTTTCCTCTTCATATCATTCCTCCTTTCTTGTCTTGAGAATTGTCGCGTTTGTGCTCCATAACCTAACAGGTTGACTGTTTTTTTTGTAGGCCTCCAATAGAAAATATAGTTTTATCGTGTGTCGGAAACAACTGTGACATGCTCCCACCACCTACGCTTCGCTTAGAGGTGGGGCTTCTCGGGTAATCTCATCTCATGATGAGAAATTGACCGAGCTATCCCCGTGTGTCCCACGGTTCATTATTTAGAAGTGGGAGACTTCTTTCGGAAAAAATGTTAAAAAACAAAAAAAAAGAGGCTCTTTTCCAAGAGCCTCCTGTATAGAAACCCGCTGGCACTACTCCTGCACTACTCCACTCTCCAGCAGGACATCGAGCGGAATTGTCTGTGTTATCTGTATCATTACTGGCGTATTGGCGTTTACCAACATGACTGGTTTTTTACGCAGATAAGCCTCCGTAAGCATAGACGACATTGAAGTCATAGTTCTAGCCAATCCCTGACGTGCTACGTTTTCTGCCGTATATTTAGGTGTCTCATACACGTATCTATCGTTAGTTACCCTCGTGTCCATCTCCTGAGCGACCTCTGCCGCAGAAGCCAATAGATTAGGGATAAGCAGGTTCCAAGCAGCTTGGTTGACCGGGTCGATGTACTTGGAGATCAGCCCGGGACTGCCTGTGGCCTTATCCAGTACAACTCCAGAAACAGGAATAGTGACATCTCTGTACTGCATAGCCTCAAGTTCTACAAAAATACGTCTTGCGTCAAAGTCTGATACTACACGCCCCAGAAATTTAACTCCTGTAGGTAAAGTAAACTGTCCTGCCTGTACCGGTTGGGTAGTAGTAATCACAGCATAAAATTTTTCTGTGTTCGTGTCTATTTGAGCAGATACAAGTCGGGTTTCCAATATACCGTCAATCATAGTGCCAACCTGTATGCCTTGCACCTTGGAATACAGGGGCTCCTGTTCCGCTGTCTTGGCAACTTCTTGGGCGATAGCTTCTTGTGTTTCTCTCCATACTGCTACCCGATTTAAGATTTGTGAAGATGCAGTAGAACCTTTTCTAGGCTCCAACGGCTGTTGTGCAGCAGGAGACTGTTTTAACTGTTCCAACTGCCTCTGCATGGCTTGAAGCTGACGCATGATAGCCTCTGTCTGCTTATCAGAGTTATCCTGTTTCTGCATTGCGTTCATCAAATCTTCAATGCGGTTGTTGATCCTTCTGTCTATTTCTCTTGCCCATTGCTCTCTCTCTTGTTCTAAAAGGCCTATTCTCTTAGCCAGCTCCTCCCTCTCTTTCAGCAGTTGCTGATATTCTTCTTCAGAGACCTGCAGCAGTGTAGTCTCCTGCTGCTTGTTAGGCTTAGATGATAAAAAAACATCTTTAAAAGTAAGTACACCAAAGACACCCATTGCCAGTAGAGCAGCTATCCCGCCTATCAAAACAATCCTTATCCTTTTCTTTTTTACGTCTTGCGGTGAAAAATGCGGCTGTGTGTGAGAAGGATCTACAAAACCCGCTCCACTATGTGAATCATCGCTGTGTTCTTCATAATCTATTGGGCCTTGGTTCATCGGACCATGCTCTCTCTCATCGTCACGGCGAAATTCGCTTTCAAAATCAAATCCCTGCATAAGCTAACCCTCCTTTACTCAGGGAAATAAAGTACAGTTCCTGAAGTGCTGTTTGACTGCGACTGTGTTGTGTTTGTTGACGCGGCTGGTGCAGTCTGCTGTTGCTGTGCGGCAGACTCCTGCTGTTTTTTCTTCTGCATCTCCTGATACATCTCCTGCAGCTTTTCATCAATAGTCTTGGCGGGGGCAAAGTTTTTCTTCCCTCCAGCTTTAGGCGTTGTGGGCAGAGATACCGCTATAGGGAGCATTCTGTTCCCCTGTAAGGCAAAGCGGAAATTGAAGACATTAGGCACCTGTCCGCTGTTCACTATCATGAACATGTCTATGTAATCTCCCTTGTTGAGGAGGGGAACACCACTCGTCTGTGTGCCGGGAACAACTATCTTTTCAATATTCTGTGTCCAGACAGACCTTTCATCTACCATAAAACTGGAAACAGGCACGTCTTTATCCTTTACCTGCGGAGGAAGAACATTCATAATACGCACCCAATAAACCGTTTTTCGGCTTCGTGGGAAGCACACCACCCTCTGAAGGCTTACCCGGCACCCAAGGCGGGTAATAGGATCATACACATATCCTGCTGTATCTGGGGACAAAATAGTCATGGGAATAAACTGAAACTCCGCAGGCCTACGTCCATAGTACGCCGACCATACAAGAGTCTGTACGTCATCAGGACGGACGTTTCTGTAGGGATCATTAACCACCACTCGTGCGTCGTAAGGCAGATACGGGTTCTCTTTTAGTATGATGACATATACACCCCGTTCCGTAGTCACTATCATGTTCGTTGCTTCTATTTCCTGTACAGGCTTCACGAACACAGAATTGAACTCTACAACAGTATCAACTACAAATCCCTCAGGCTTTCCTATATGTACCATTACAGGCGGAGCAGGAAACTGTATCTGTGTGACGTTATCTATTTGAAGGTACACTTCAATTGGCTCTCCTTCAAACGGAACAGTACGAATATGAGCATAAGGGTTAGTTTTCTTCTGTGGGTACCGCTGCCCCTCGACAGGATAAAATTCCCCCTTAAGAGGCGGATACGAAGGCGTAGGAGGAGAAACTGCAGCGAATGCCGTAGAGGTCAATACAGCCGTCAATGCTAGAGATAACACGGCTTTACTGTACTTAGACATACAACCACCACCCCTTTTATTCTTTTGTAGTTCGTTCTTCTTGCAGTCCGAAGACATATAAACCCCAAGGATTATCCCGTGTAATTTTCCCCTTAACTACCTCGACAACAAATACTTTCCTCTCTTCTTCAGGATCTTTTACAAGTGAGGAGGCCCTGTAACCTGTGGCATATACCCTAACGCTGAAACCACTGTTAGACGCCTTGATTAGCTCCACGCCGTTGATAGTTGTGCTCTGTACCACATTGTTCCGCCTGACAGTCTCTACAAACTCCCTACCCATCTTAAGCCGCCATGCCTTCACAAACTCAGGTGTCGCAAGTTTGAATGCTTCGGAAAAATTCGTCTGAACATTCCCGGGACCGTAATTCAAAAAGAGGCTCAAAAAATCTTTGACAAACATTTGGTAATCTAATGCTCTACTGGAAGCAGGAGTGGCATATAGAGGTTTCCCGTCCTGTACCACCAGATAGACAGGCTTATTATGCAGCATCACCCATGCTGTTATAGACGAGGACAAGAGGACTAAAACCAATGAAATAATTGCAACCCAACCTCTAAACTGAGCCGCAGAAGCCATAGCCCCCCATGCCTCCACATACTTGGGAACCTCCTTCTTCTGAAATTCCACCTCAATGTCTCCGCCAGTATGTAAGTGCTCCTGTTCAACGACGTTTACTGCGTTCTTTTTCTTTCGTCTCCCAAACACTTCTATCATACCCCCTATAGCTGTTCTAAATATTTATCTCCTCATCAATATCAGTAGCACCATCAATGTCTCTTAAACCACCAAATAGTCTATAAGGATTAACAAGGGGATACACCATCTTTTTGAAAAACATCGCGGCTTTATCGAGTTTGACCCGCCAACCTTTTTTTGCAGATTTTGGAGTCATAAAGGATTTACAACTTCCACAACGGACTTTTCC
>NZ_DAITZW010000061.1:0-4550 GCF_036847465.1 Thermovirga lienii
CTTTCTTTTTGGGTAAATGGGGACTGCTGCGTTAATGATATATAGTACATAGACATAAAACCCAAGTCAATGCTCCAGATGTTTAATAAAGCAAAGTTTAGAGTAGTGACCCGTTGACAGGTAATCACAAAGATAATAGGATGATTTTGTTTGCCGCTCATCAATGATGATGAGCGATTGGAGAGATGGGGGCTTTTATGAGGGACAGGGAAAAGGATTTTGATCAAGAAAGGATAGTCCTCTCTTTGCTTCACAGATCGCAAGGGCCAGTGGGAGCTGGAACGGTGAAGGAAGAGCTTTTCAGCTTCGGTTATGAGCTCAGCGAGGCCACCGTTGGGCGGTTTTTGCGAGAACTGGACAAAAGGGGCCTCACCTGTCGTGTAGGGTTTCAAGGAAGGTGTCTGACCAAGCTAGGCAGAAAGAGGCTTTTGGAGCTAGAGGAAGCCAGCAGGTTCCATCATTCCTATAGGACGCTTTTAGAAAAAATATCAGAACCAGAAACCTCCCTCAAAGACCTTTTGGAGGCCAGGATAGTCTTAGAGGTTGCCATGGTTCGTATCGCATCTGTTAGGTGTACATCAAAGGATTTGACTCTACTTGCTGAAAAGATAGAACAGATGAAGAAACAAAGGTCCTTGGAGGAAGTAAATGGTCTTATTGATGGTTTTCATAAGATCTTGGCCGAGGCTACCGGAAATTCCGTTCTACAGGCTGTGGCGGAGCTTCTTCAAAGAGACATTCAGATAAAAGGAGACCTGGAGAGAATCATTGAGGCCTACGAGGCCCTATTTGACGCTCTAAAGGCAAAAGATCCCAAAAAGGCAGAAGAGGCCATTTTCGAATGTTTTGCCACGATTGGGTTCTAATGTGGCTGAGTGTAAAGAAATTTGAGAATAAAAACTTGGAGTCGAGGAGGAGAGGAAATGGGAAAGAGAGAACTTTCTAGGCAAGGGGTGTTTTTATTTACGCTTTTGGCGGCAATCTTCCTTCTGTCGGGCGTGGCTTTGGCTTCTGAAGCGAAACAGGTTGATTTTGGGGCGTTGTCCCTTTTGCCGCCTGTGATCGCCATAACCCTGTGTATAGTTACCAGGGAGGTCATACCTTCTCTTTTCATAGGCATATGGGTGGCCGGGACCATGCTTGCAGGATGGAATCCCGTAATGGGCTTTGGAAAGGCCGTGGAGTCTCTATGGAACAACCTGGGGGACCCGTGGTCGGCAAGGATAGTCCTTACAAGCCTCACCATGGGAGGCCTCGTGGGAATAATGAAGATAGGCGGAGGCATCGACGCCATAGTTGGATGGATAACGTCCAAGATCAAAAGCTCAAAGAGCGCCCAAGTTTTCACCATGCTGGCAGGATTCATAATATTTTTCGAAGATTACGTTAACACCTTGGTGGTTGGAACTACCATGACTCCTATTACTGAAAAATATAAGATCTCCAAGGAAAAGCTCTCCTATCTAGTTGACTCCACAGCCGCCCCTGTGGCCTGTATTGCTGGTATATCCTCGTGGATAGCCTACATGGTGGGTCAAATAGGTACCCAGTTCAACGACCTGGGCATAGGGTTTTCCCCGTATCTTGCGTATCTTAAGTCCATCCCCTTTGTTTTGTATAACATATTGGCCTTGGTGTTGATGGCCATGGTGGTCTTCTCCGGTAGGGATTTTGGGCCCATGCTAAAGGCAGAAATAAGGGCAAGAAAGACCGGAAAGGTCCTAAGAGATGGAGCTCAGCCGTTGATAAACCCCAACCAGGTGCAGGAAGGGCCAGATTCGGAAACTCCAAGGAGAGTAATAAATTTCGTGCTGCCTTTGGCCACGTTGGTGGGGCTCATTTTCACCCTGCTTCTTGTAACCGGGGGATGGCCTAGTGTAGGAGTGGCAGAGGCCATAGGTGAAGGAAGCAGCTCCAAGGCCCTTGTATGGGGAGCCTTTGGATCGGTGTTCGTAACCCTTATATTCTACAGACTGCAGGGGATTTCAACGTGGAACAAGCTTTTCAGGGGCTATATGGAAGGAATGAGATCCATATTCTACGGAACGCTGATTTTGATCTTTGCCTGGGGAATAGGTTCTGCAGTGAAGCAGGTTGGAACTGCCAAATTCATAGTTTCTCTCACCCATGACGTTTTAGCCATAGGGTGGGTTCCATTGATAACCTTCGTTACCGGGGCCATCGTTTCTTTCTGCACGGGAACTTCCTATGGAACCATGGCGGTTTTGATGCCCATAGTGTTGCCCCTGGTGCATGCCATCGCATCAAATCAGGGCATAGATCCCATGCCTTACATTATTCCCACCATAGGGGCTGTATTGGCTGGAGCTGTATGGGGTGATCACTGTAGCCCCATTTCCGATACGACTATAATGTCCTCCATGTTTACTGGTTCAGACCACATGGACCACGTAACCACGCAGATTCCCTATGCCCTTTTGGCTGCATTGGGAGCTATTGCCGGGTACGCAGGCTTTGCGTTGGGACTGCCAGCTTTGGTGAATTTGGCCATAGGTATAGGGGTTGTTTTCATCGTATTCAGAGGGATATCCAAGCCTGTAGAGTTGGAAGGCTAAATGATGCTCTTTGAAGGAGGGCCTTTACTGGCCCTCCTCTTTTTTGGGTTTTAGCTTTGCCACGTCGCTTTTCAGCTTTGCCATCATTGCCCTCTCTCCGAAGACTATTAGCTCGTCGTTTTCCTCCAATAATAGATGCCCAGGAGGATTGTAGATAAGCGAACCATCCTGTTTCTTTATGGCTATCACGATGGCGTTGTACTTGGACCGCAAAGGGGCCTCTGCCAGGGTAGTATTTATTAGAGGGTTGTTTTCTTCCAGGCGAATGGAACTGAAATCTATGTCTATTTCCTTGGAGATATTGACCAGTTCCAGAAAGTCAGCGACGGAGGGTTGAACTGAGGACCTTGCTATGGCTGCAGCCCCCGCTATCACTGGGCTTACTACCTTGTCAGCGCCAGCCTTGTAGAGGATCTTGCTTGATTGAGCGTCGCTTGCTCGGGCGATGGCTCGTATCTTGGGGTTGAGGGACTTGGCGGTCAGTATTACGTAGACATTGTCAGAATCGTCGGTAAGTGCGGCTATTATTCCTTTGGCGTTCTCTACGTAAACGCTCTTCAAAGCTTCTTCGTTCCTTGCGTCGCCCTGCTGGGCTATCCAACCTTGCTCCCTTGCCCATGCTACCTTTCGCTCCGCTATCTCTAAAACGATGAACGGCACGCCATCCCTCTGCAGGTGGCGAGCCACTTCTTCACCAATTTTCCCGATGCCACATATTATCCAGTGGTTTTTTATCTTGTCCATTTTTATTTTCCTCCTCCTGCCCATGACAGATAAAAGCCGGTCCAAAACCAAATATCGGGCCGCTTGGGTCAAGGCGTAGCCAGCGGACCCTATACCCACGATGACCAAAATTATCACAAAAATTTTCCCAGCCTCCGTAAGCCCCTCAGGTGCACTGTAGCCTATGGTCGTAAGGGTTATAACTGCATAGAACGCCGAATCTACCCAGTCCAGTCCGACTATGTAATGAAATCCTAAGGCTCCGGCAAAGAAGATGAAAAAGAAAGCCAAAAGCCAATGCCAGCCATGTCTTAAATTATCCAAACAAATCCCCCCAAATCTTAGGGATAAAGTAGAATTATTATAAATGTTCACGAAAAGAGGTGTCCAAGTTGGGAATGAAGAAGATAGCAACATTCAATGTCAACTCGGTTAGAAGCAGGTTGCATATATTGGAAAGATGGTTAAATGATACCAACATAGACATTCTTTGTCTTCAGGAGACCAAAACGGAGGATGCCACCTTTCCTAGCGAATTTTTCCACCAGAAGGGATTCCAAGTTTTTTACTGTGGAGAGAAGGCCTACAACGGTGTGGCCGTAGCGTCCAAGGAAAAGCCTGCTTGGGTCTCCTTCGGATTGGGGGATGGATTGCTTCCCGATGGTCGAACTCGCATGGTTCATTGTCTTTTTGGAGACGACCTGCACTTGATAAACCTCTATGTTCCTCAGGGCAAAGCATTGGATCATCCTGATTACGAAATGAAGCTCAAGTTTTTCGACAGGTTGCTGAAGTATTTGGATAAGAATTTCACTCCCGAAAGCAAGATAATAGTAGTAGGAGATCTTAACGTTGCACCAACGGATATGGATGTAACCAATCCCGACAACAAGAGAAACCACGTTTGCTTTCACGAGGACGTAAAAAAAGCCTTTAACTCGCTCCTGGAGTGGGGTTTTGTGGACGTCTTCAGGAAGCATAGACCAGGGGAAGGGGAGTTTTCCTTTTGGGATTACAGAGTTAAAAACGCCTTTGAAAGGAACATAGGTTGGAGGATAGATCACCTCTTGGCCACTAAGCCATTGGCGGAAAGGTCTAAGGACGCGTACGTAGCCAGAGAACTAAGGTCTTGGGAAAAACCCTCGGACCATGCGCCTGTTGTGGGCAAGTTCGAATTATAAACAAATAAAGAGGAGGTTATTTATCAAGTTGATCCACATATCCACATTTTCGTTGTGGATAAAAATAAAA
>NZ_DAITZW010000062.1:0-4362 GCF_036847465.1 Thermovirga lienii
GGGTACTGGGGAGCTAAAAAGAAGATCCCGGTGGTTTCGACGGTGGATAAGTTTCCCAAGGGCAGGTACTATACCTATTCTGATGTTTTGATAGCTGTATCGACTGCTGTGGCGAAACACCTAAAGGAGCAGGGCTTTGTGTCAGAAGACATAAAGGTAATCCCAAACCCCGTAAATGTTGAGGATTACAAGCTTGATACAGACAGGCGAAAGGATCTCAGGGATAAGGAAGGAGTGCAGGAGGGAGAGATTGTAATCCTTGGTATGGGGAGGTTTGTCCCATGGAAGGGCTTTGATCTTTTGATCAGGGCCGTTTCGTCTTTGGATGTTCAAAGGCCTCTTCGGCTTTGGTTGGTGGGGGATGGGCCGATGAAGGACGAGCTCATGAAGCTGGCAAAGGATGTTACTGGTGATGATCCTGGCAAGCATGTAAAGTTTTTCCCCTTTGCCAAGGACGTAAGGCCTTTTTTGTGGGCTTCTGACCTTTTCGTTCAGCCTTCGCATTATGTTCCGGGTTCAGGAGGGCCCGAGGCCTTTGGCCTTGCCCTGCTTGAAGCCATGGCCTCCGGGCTGCCGGTGGTGGCTTTCGCTTGTGGCGGTACGTTGGACTTGGTTCAGGATGGGAGAACCGGCTGGCTCGCCGAGCCAGGCAGCTTGGATTCTTTGAAATCTGCGATATCTAGGGCAATTAACGCCCTTAAATTCAAGCAGAGGGAACAAATAGATTCTGAAGAAATCGAACGATTCAATGTTAAGAACATTGCCGGAGAATTTGTTCTTCTGTACAAAAACGTCCTGTCTAGTAGCGATATATGAAAGAAGGGGGAGCCTAGATGAAGGTCGCAATTGTAATCGAGGGATTTGGGAGTGGTGGTGCGGAGAGGGTAGCGTGCGTGTTATCCAAAGTGTTAGCAGAGAGAGGCTTTGAAGTCGTCATATTGACTATTGATGGAGTTTCAAATAGATTCTATGCTCCTCCTGATTGTTGTAGCCACATTGATTTGAGATTAGTAAGACGTAAATTACCTTTTTTAAAGCGATTTTTGGGTTTCCATGTAATTAGATTTGAAAAGATAAAAGAAGCCTTGAGAGAAATAAATCCTGAAGTCGTCATTCCTTTTGGTTCCAAACTCAATTGCTTGGTTCTGATGGCATTAGAGGGGCAAGAAAACAAACCGCCTGTAATAATAACGGAGCATGGTGACCCTCAACGGGGTAGGATGGAATGGACGTACAAGTTGCTAAGATTGAAGACATACCCCAGAGCCAAGGCTATGGTTTGTTTGACTAGGTATGCTGCAGACTTTTGGGCACGCCGCATTCCGAATGTACCAACCTATGTGATTCCAAATCCCTTTTCTTTACCTGAGGGTAGTAAAGACGTTGCTAAGAAACCGGAAAAGAAAGGAAGAAAGATCATATTATCTGTGGGTAGATTAGCGTACCAAAAAAATTATCAACTCCTTTTGAAAGCCTTTAGTTTGATAGCAGACAAATACGACGATTGGGATGTTCACATATATGGCGAGGGTAAGAAGCGAAAGGAGCTTATCAGATTAGCAGAAAGGCTGGGAATCAAAGATAGAGTGTTTCTTCCCGGAGTTACGGATGAAATATCTACGATCTACCTGAACGCTGAAATATATGTTCAGTCCTCGTTTTTTGAGGGTTTCTGCAATACGTTGGTTGAGGCAATGAGTCTTGGTCTGCCAGTAGTAGTAACAAATTGGAATGGGGTGGAAGATTTAGTAGAAGATGGTGTCAATGGCCTAGTCGTGCCATTTAGTGAGGAAAACCTCGCAGAGGCTATGGAGCGGCTCATAAATAACGAAAACTTAAGATGTAAACTGGGAAAGGAAGCCCAAAAGTTAAAATATAAACTCACAGTAGAACAATATGGGGAAGCATGGTTTCGCGTTGTGAAAGAAAACGCAGGTTGCAAATAGTTTCACATAGAAAGGAGCATAGCACGTTGGATAGCGTCAGAGGTTGCCTTTTTAACGGTTACGGTTTGATGATTCATGTTTTTTGTTTTTCTTTGGGGGCGTCCCTTTTTGGAGTGGGGTACGCTGCGGTTTTTGTTTTAATAATGTTAGCGTGGGTTATGGTAAATATGTTTAAGAAAAAAATAAAACTTACTAGTGTGTTGAAGTTAAGCTCCAATAGGGGTGTTTCTTGGGTAGTTTTGTTTTTTTCACTCTTTTTTGTTGTCGCAGTCCTTTCAGATTTTGTTAATGGAGGGGATTGGGATCACAGGGATGGATTGCTTCCGTCGATTATCGTAGGCCTTTATATATTTTTGGGTGGTTTAATTGCCACAAAAGACGGCAAAGACAACAAAAAGCTCCTCGAAACATATCACGTTTGGTGTGTTTTGTGGGGAGGCATATTGTTATTGTTTTTGGAGCTGCGTTATGGGTGGAAGCTTTTTGCTTACCGTAGTGGAATTTTTGACAATATAAATCAATTGATGACTGGAGTCTCCATGCTAGGTGTTCTAAATTGGGCTATGTTTCTGGAGAACATGAGGGATAAAAGGATTTTATCCGCTCTTTCTCTTGGTGTGGCCGTTTGGTCGATAATTTGTGTTTTAGAGTATTCTACATCTGACATATTGCCTTTTATTTGCGTTATTTCATACGCATTGGTTCTTTTTTTGTGTGAAACAAAGCTTGCTCTTTTTATGTTGTTGTTTTTTGCGATGGCAAGTTCGTTTTACCTTATCGGAGATGGGAATATAAGGAAATTGAGCAGTGCCGACTTTATAGAGATAGGTTATTGGCGAAGACTCCTAAACCACCGAGAAGAAATCCTTACGGTATCCTCACGGATTTTCTCAAAAAAACCCTTACTAGGCGTTGGAGCAGGCAATTTCGGCGCTTATTACAACGATATTCTGCAAAGTGCAAAAGACCTGCCCAAGAAGCTGCAGGTTTTCGACCATACTCACAATATATGGATACAACATTTTGTGGCTCATGGTGCATTTGCAGGGGTGTTTTTTGCATGTTTTTTGCTTTCATCGTTACGACTGATAATTTTAGGCTTGTGTAGTAATAGAGCCAGGAAGCTGTCCCTATCAGCGCTGGGGATGTTTTTTGTGTTTTTGGTATATGGGGCATTTGAGTATGTCCCAATGTTTGAAGAACTGCTCCCGCTGGTTTGGGGAACCTTAGGGCTTTTAGGGGGGCTTGTGGTTCTAGAGGAGGCAGAAGATGCGAATAATCCAGGCTATTGATGCTTCAGGGTGGGGTGGAGCCGAAAATGTTGTTGTGTCGTTGAGCAACGGCCTTTCTAGAAGAGGCCATGAGGTTGAGGTGTGGGTTCGTAGAAACTCTCTGCTTTGTGATGAACTTGAGAAATCTGTCGTGGTTAGAGAGGTTCCCTTTTTAAACGATGGTGACCCAATGACTGTTTTTTTGTTTGCCAAAGCATTGAGGTCTTACGATGTGCTTCACGTGCATCTGGGCAAAGCTTCCATATTGTCTGGGTTCGCTAACGCTTTCCTGCGAAAGAGGTTTAGCAATAAACTTTTTTGCCACATGCACAGTTTCCACAAGCCAAAGCACTATAGGAACCAAAAACAGATCATATGTGTTTCCAAGGCGGTAGAGGATTACGTTAAAGAGAACATGCCCTGGGTGCAAAAGACATGGGTTGTTCACAACGGAATAGATTTGCTAAAGGCTCAAAGCGCAGAACCTTTGGTGCCCAGGAATGCTGATAGGGTGAGAGTGGGGTTGTTGGCTTCCTTTAAGAAGGGCAAAGGGCACGAAGATTTGATCAAGGCAGTAGCGTTATTATTGAAGTCGGATTTGCCCGTGGAGTTGGTGCTTGGAGGTGAGGGGCCGCTCTTCCCTGATATGGTGGCTTTGGCGTCCGAGCTGAAAATTTCGGACAGAGTCAACTTCATGGGTTTTGTGCCGCCAGAGAAAGTTTTCGGATTTTGGAAGTCCGTGGACGTAGCGTGCTTTCCCTCTTATGTTGAAGGGTTCAGTATGTCCGTGGTGGAGGCAATGGCTTCTGGAGTTCCTGTAGTGGCGTATAATTATCAGGGAGCCACCGAGGCCCTTGGAGAGGGTGCCGTATTTGTCCCCGTTGGTGATATGACAACGTTGGCCAGGAGTTTAAAAATGATTATAGAAGACCATAAGCTGAGAAAGGATCTTGCGGCTATCAGCTTGCAAAAGAGCAAAGGTTATTCCGTTGAAGCCATGGTTGATGGGATTTTGGAAGTTTATAGGTCCACTCACTAGTTTTCCTGGTGTCCTAACTTTTCAGTTGGGGGCTTGGCAAAATCGGGTTTATTAGATAGTATATATTTCGGTTTCATTCCAAGCTCCGCATCTCGCGGTGACTCTG
>NZ_DAITZW010000063.1:0-4315 GCF_036847465.1 Thermovirga lienii
TTGCGGCATTTTCTTTGACCCTGTTCATGGGTGCCGCCATGGCGGAAGAGGTAGTCAAAGTAGGCTACCTTGCAGCACTCACAGGAGACTGGGCAGCTTACGGTCAGACCGAATTGAAATCTGCCCAGCTGGCCGTGGAGGAAATCAACGCTTCTGGAACGTTGGGCAATTTGAAGTTGGAGCTTGTTCCCTATGACTTCCGCTCAAGACCGGAAGACGCGGTGAACGCCGTCAGGAGAATGATCAACCAGGACAAGGTAGTAGCCATAGTTGGCGCCAACAGCAGCGGAGTCAACATCGCCACTGCTCCAGTGGTCAACCAGGCGGGAGTTCCCCAGATCGGCACAGTTTCCACGAACCCATATGTAACCATGGACGAAAGCGGCAAGGTAAGGCCCTACTCCTTCAGAGTATGCTTCACAGACCCTTATCAGGGTAAACTAATTGCCTACTTCTCGGCCAAGGACCTTGGCAAGCTCAAAGCAGCCATCCTCTACGATGTCAGCAGCGACTACTCCCAGGGTCTCCGTGAGTTCTTCATAAAGAGCTACGAAGGCTACGGTGGAAAAGTCGTGGCGGACCTGGGCTTTAGAGGTGGACAAGATGTGGACTTTAGGGCACAGCTCACCGAGATCCGCAACAGCGGCGCTGAAGTCCTCGTGCTGCCCAACATGGGCAAGGAGATGGCCCTCATAATGAAACAGGCCAGGGAGCTTGGCATGAACGACATAATCTTTGTGGGCGGCGATGGCTACGGAGAGTTCATGTGGGAGATAGCTGGAGATGCCATGGAAAACTCCTACTGGATCAACCACGTATCTCCTGAAGATCCTGCAATGCAGCCTTTCTTTGAAGCCTACAAGAAAAAATACAACGACGAATGTAAGGAGTTCGTAAACGGCATTCTGGCTTATGACGCCGTCTATTTCTTGGCGGATGCCGTTAAGAGAGCTGGCAAGGCTGATGCTGATGCCATAGCTAAGGCCCTCGCTGAAACGAAAGGTCTCCAACTGCATCACGCAGTAATTACCATGGACGAATTTCACAATCCTAAGGACAAAGACGGAGTTGTCCTCGTAGCTAAAGACGGCAAAGGAAGATTCTACAAGAAGGTAAGACCAGAATAATCTTTTCACGTGCATATAGCCCTAACCGCTAGAAGGCGGGCCTCGAGGGCCCGCCTTTTTAAATACTTCAGGCAAGAAAGAGGTGGTAAATATTGCAGACCCTTTTACAACAAATCATAAACGGCCTTTCTCTAGGATCCGTTTACGCCCTCATAGCCGTCGGATATTCCTTGGTCTACTCCATACTTCTTTTCTCAAACTTTGCACATGGGGGTTTTTTGGTCATAGGGGGGTATATCTGCTATTTCATTCTCAGAACAGCAGGGGCAAATATATGGGTGGCTGGACTGGCCGCCATGTTGGGAGCAGGCATATCGGCCATACTGACAGAGAGAATTGCTTACAAACCCATAAGGGAGCGAACTAACATAACCCTGTACCTCCTCATTGCTTCCATGGGCATGAGCATAGTGATTGAGAACATCTTCGTCATCTTGGCGGGAGGTCGGTTCAGAGCTCTGCCCCCTGTCATCCCCACCAAGCCAGTGAACGTTCTGGGGGTTGCAACGACAAGCATGTTCGACATCCTATCCCTTGTTACGGCGGTGGTGTTCTTGGGCTGCCTACAGCTTTTCCTCACCAGGACTAAATGGGGGCTTGCCATAAGGGCCGCGGCCTACGACCTCAGAGTAGCAGGGCTCATGGGAGTAAACGTCAACAGACTAGTATCCATAGTCTTTTTCGTAGCAGGGGTTTTAGCAGCTGTGGGAGGTATATTCTTATCTGCCAGGTACACATTGTATCCTCAGCTTGGTTTGATAACCATAAAAGCCTTTATAGCAGCGGTAATTGGCGGCCTAGGTTCCCTTCCCGGAGCTGTGGTGGGAAGCCTTATTTTGGGCCTTGCGGAAATGCTCACAGCGGGTTTCATTTCCAGCCAGATGAGAGACCTTGTAGTTTTCTTGCTTTTGATAGTAACTTTGCTGATTAGGCCCAGCGGGCTCTTTGGCAAAGAAGTAAAAGAGAAAGTATAGGAGGGAGGTATTTACGTGTTTGGTGGCTACATTGACGGTATAATAATCTTGCTCTGTATAAACTCCATCGCGGCCATGGGAGTCTCCCTTCTAACAGGATTCACCGGCATATTCACTTTAGGCCACGCCGGTTATATGGCCTTGGGAGCGTATATTTCTTCCTTATTGATAATAAAAGCAGGATTCCATTGGCTGGCGGCCGTATTGCTGGGAGGAGCCGGCGCAATGCTTATAGCCTGGCTGGTGGGTATCCCCACCCTTAAGCTCATGGGAGACTATTACGCCATTGCATCTATAGGCCTAGGAGAGGCCATTAGGCTCGTTCTTGAGAACTGGCAATCCCTCACGAGGGGCTCTAGAGGTATACCTGGTATTCCCATATATACATCCTTGCCAGTGGCATTAATATTCTTTGTGGTTATGGCAACGGCCATGTTCTTCCTACTGAACGGAAAGTATGGTAGGGCCTTCAAAGCAAGCAGAGATGACTACATAGCTGCCTCGCTTCTTGGATTCAACACCGCCCACTACAGGGTATTAAGCCTTGCCATCTCGGCTTTTTACTGCGGAATAAGCGGCGCCCTGCTTGCAGGGTTCTTGTCGTTCATTCAACCCATCATGTTCGATATGCTCAAGTCCACAGAGCTCACTGCAGTTGTAGTTTTTGGAGGATTGGGTTCATTGAGCGGAACGCTCATAGGCACCACCATAATCACCCTGGTTACGGAGCTTTTCAGGCCCATATCCCAATATAGGATGCTCATCTACGGTGCCGTTATAGTGTTGATAATGATTTTCCGCCCCGAAGGCATAATGGGTCAGCACGAACTCCATCCCAGACTCATATTGAACCTCTTCAGAAAGGAAAAATCTCAATCTGCCGAAGGGGGGAAAATGTAATGTCGTCTTACATCCTGGAACTTGAAAACGTCAACAAATTCTTTGGTGGAGTCCATGCCGTCAACGACATGACTTTCTCCCTCAAGAAGGGCGAGTTGGCCGGCCTCATAGGACCTAACGGCGCAGGAAAAACTACAATCTTCAACCTCATAACCGGCGTGTACGACTGCGACAGCGGACACATTACATTTAAGGGAGAGGACATAACTGGCCTCAAAACTTACGAAGTGATACGAAAGGGCATAGCCAGAACGTTCCAGAACCTTAGGCTATTTCCTCGCTCCACTGCCCTGGAAAACGTAATGACTGCTTGCCAGCAACACCACAACTACAGCTTCTTGGAGGCTGTAACTCACCTAGGCAGATGGAAAGCCACTGAGCGGGAAATCAAGATGGAAAGCCTGGAACTCCTGGAAAAGGTGGGTTTGGCCGATAGGGCATATCAAGCCGCCGGCACTCTGCCCTATGGACACCAGAGAAGGCTCGAAATAGCCAGGGCCCTGGCCCTCAAGCCTGAGCTTTTACTCCTTGACGAACCTGCTGCAGGGATGAACCCTGAAGAAGTTCAGGAATTGAACCTGCTCATAAAGGATATACACAAAACCTTCGACCTGACCATACTGGTCATAGAACACCACATGGAGCTCGTAATGGAAATATGCCCCCATGTAATATGCATAAACTTCGGAGCCAAGATAGCCGACGGGACACCTACTGAAGTCCAAAATCACCCTGAGGTCCTTCGCGCCTATCTTGGAGAGGAGGTGGAATAAAGTTGAACTCAAAAGAACCCCTTCTGGTTATAGAGAATTTGAACGTAAGCTACGGAGCTATAAGGGCGGTAAGAAACCTAAGCCTGCACATAGACAAAGGCGAGATAGTCTGCGTCATAGGGGCAAACGGTGCTGGCAAAAGCACGTTGATGAACGCCATAATGGGAATGGTCAAAAGACAAAGCGGAAATATTCTCCTTGAAGGCAAACCCTTGGCCGAGAAAAGCTATCAGGTGGTAGCCCAGGGAGTGTCTCTTTCCCCTGAGGGACGTAAAGTGTTCGCTCCTCTTACAGTTTATGAGAACCTAATGATGGGGGCTTTCCCCCGCAAGGACAGGGAGAACATCGAACGTGACCTCGAGTGGGTATACTCGCTGTTCCCAAGGCTACAGGAAAGAAGGAACCAGCATGCCGGCACCCTTTCGGGAGGGGAACAGCAAATGCTGGCAATTGGGAGAGCCCTCATGTCGAGACCTAAGCTACTTTTGCTTGACGAACCTTCTCTTGGCTTGGCGCCCATAATAATAAAGGACATTTTCAA
>NZ_DAITZW010000064.1:0-4220 GCF_036847465.1 Thermovirga lienii
TATCATGAACCAGCTCCTATCGGTATTAACAAAAATTTTTTTAATAAAATGCACGTAATAGCCATATAAATTTATATTAACGGGAATTCCTTCAGATAAGAAGAGCGATACCCCTTGGAGAAATTCCTGCAAGAAACCGTTTTTGGAAGGAGTAAAATTATAATAAAACAGTTCGTCGGAGTAAAAAGATGGTTCTTTAAAAGCTCTCATTGTATCACCAGAGAAAACATAATTCGGCAAATCTCCGTTTACGGAGGCAATTTGCAATCTTATGAAGATAAGAAGACAAGATAAGATAATTACAAACAACATAGTTAGCAATAAATATGTGTCAGGCCGTTTGACAGTAAATCTCAGGATCTTTCCCCCCAATATTGTCCTTTGTTCTATCCTTCCTTTTTTATGCTATCATTTTCTGGATATACCAGTCAGGAATCTTTTGCAAAAGATCACTGATCCCCGTAAACAAAAGCTTATGCTTTTGCCAAAATCTTACAGTAGACAATTGTCAGAAAAAAGAATTCGCCAAATATAGCACATCGCAAGATGGACGTACACTTAAACAACCAATAGATCATCCATTAAGCTTTACCCTTAATGCTTTCGAATCTCTACCTTGGCATGGTACACATACGAACCTGGCCGCCCGTAAGGGCCGACTGATAAGCTGCCTCTATGATCTCTACGGTCTTGCGCCCTTCCCTGCCTTCAACTAAGCCGTTGCTTCCCGTTTTCAAAGATTCTATTACGTGCTTATAAAAATCCAAGTGACCAAAACCATACACAGAAGTGGGGTTAGTGTTGGCTTCCTTTGTAAGTTCATCCATGGGGTGAGAATCTCTGAACTCCCATGTGTCAATCCTGTTTAAGGCTACGCCTCCAATGCGTACTGTACCGTTCTCACCCAAAACAGTAATACTTCCCTCAAGGTTTTTGGGATAGGTAAGGGTCGTAACGTTTACGCTTCCCAAGGCTCCGCTGCGGTACTTTAGATTAACTACAATCGTATCCTCGGCCTCAATGCGCCTTGCCAAAGTAGCACTGAAAGCCTGAACAGATTCTACAGCTCCCCCAAGCCACTGCATCAAATCGACATAATGAGCAGCCTGGTTACACAAACAACCTCCGTCGAACTCCCACGTACCCCGCCAAGGAGCCATATCATAATATTCCTGCGGTCTGGTCCAAAAAACGTTAGACACAAGCATGTAAATGCGCCCAAACCTTCCTTCGTCTATAGCTTTCTTCAATAATTGTACGGTTTTGTTGAAACGATTTTGTTTGACGACAAAATAACGCACCCCCGCGTCATCACATGCATCTATTGCCGCATCTACATCCGAAAGCTTGGTTCCTGATGGTTTTTCGCATAAAACATGTTTTCCCGCCCTGGCAGCCATTATCGTATGCTTTGGGTGAAGACCTGAAGGCGTACAAATGGAAACTATATCTATATCACTTTCTTCAAGCATCTCTTCGTAGCTAGTAAAAGCCTTAGCTCCGGTCTCCTCTGCAACCTTCTCTACTCTCTCCGCTATAAGATCACAACAAGCAACCAATTTAGCTTCGTTTTCTTCTTCCAATTTCTTTATGGCTTCTACGTGGTTTTTGCTGATGCGCCCACAACCTACCAAAGCAAATCTGTACATACCTTTTCCTTCCCCCTTATCTTGCTTACCTTTGCTCTAAAATCATAAAAGCTGAATATTGCCGTACTTATCTATCGAAACATCCAATACCTTGGATATGATGTTCTTTGTGTCAAAAACTACAGGAGCATTGTCGACAATCAATTGATAATCAACTTTGTTTCTATGCCCTGTTGTTATCAGAACAGCATCGCAACTTTTTACCAGATCGGCAGTTAAGCGCTCCGAATAGAAACTTCTTCCACATCTTTTAACTTCAGGACAGTACGGATCGTGATAACTTACTTTCGCTCCTTTTTTCTCAAGAATGTCCCAAATCTTTAAAGCAGGGGATTCTCTAAGATCGTCTATATCTCCCTTGTAAGCCACGCCCACAAGCAATATGTGACTGTTCTTCAAGGGCTTTTCTTTTTCGTTTAGGATATCCATCAATCGACTAACCACGTACTCCGGCATGCCGTCATTTATCTCTCCAGCAAGCTCTATAAACCTTGTATGATAATCTGTTGCTCTGGCTCTATATGTAAGGTAAAAGGGATCTATAGGAATACAGTGGCCTCCAACTCCTGGCCCTGGATAGAAGGGAACAAATCCAAAGGGCTTAGTAGAAGCCGCTTCTATGACCTCCCAAACGTTTATGCCCATCTTATTACAGATAATGGCTATCTCGTTTGCCAAAGCACAGTTAACTATCCTGAACGTGTTCTCCAATATCTTGGACATCTCAGCTTCCTTGGGACTTGAAACAGTGAAAACTGGAGCATCCAAGATAGCCTCATATAAAGCTTTTGCATGTTCCGTGCAGGCTGGAGTGCACCCGCCTACAACCTTTGGCGTATTCTTGGTTTTGTAAACCTTGTTCCCTGGATCGACTCTTTCCGGTGAAAAGGCAAGATAAAAATCTGCCCCCACCTTTAGTCCAGACTTTTCCAAGATAGGTTTTATAACCTCTTCGGTAGTTCCCGGATATGTTGTGGATTCTAAGATTACCAACATGTCCCTTTTAAGATACTGGGCTATAGAAGCTGCCGTTTCCTTGACATAAGAAAGGTCCGGTTGTTTAAAGACATCAAGCGGCGTAGGGACGCATATGGCAACAACGTCGCACTCTGCCAAGCAGGAGAAGTCCGAAGTTGCAGAAAGTCTTCCTTTCTTCACCAACTCTTCCAACTCATCACTAACTACGTCCCCAATGTAGTTTTCTCCGCGATTTACCTTATCCACCTTATGTTCCTGGATATCGAACCCTAAGACCCTAAATCCGGCCTTGGCTTTTTCAACTGCCAACGGTAGGCCAACATAACCTAGGCCGATAACGCCTACAACTGCCTTTTTGTTTTTTATTAGTTCCAAAAGGGGCATATCAAAGAACCTCCCAAGTAAACATAAGTTTATCCGTCATAAAAAATCTGGTTCTCAATTAGCTGTTCTGCGGGAACGTCTCTGAGGTATTTAGCGGGTACTCCTGCAACTATCACGCGAGGTCGAACGTCACGAGTAACAACGCTGCCTGCAGCAACGACAGCGTCTGCACCTATTTCCACTCCAGGCAATATGGTAGCATTGGCTCCTATCCTTGCGCCCTTTCTGACAATGGGGCCTCCAAAGTACTTTTTCCTCTCCTCTGTTCGACCAAGGAAGTTGTCATTTGTAAAAGTAACCTCTGGAGCTATAAAACAGTAATCTTCTATAGTGCTCATTGCAGTAATATAGGCCCCTGTTTCTATTTTGCACTTTCTACCTATAGCAACTTTATTCTCCACAGCCACGCCTCTACCAATTATTGTGTACTCTCCTATTTTTACATCCTCCCGCACAGTGGCCTTGTCACCCAAAAAAACCATGTCTCCAATCTCCGCACCAACGTAAATCACACATGAAGCACCTACGGTAACCGCTTTACCAAGGACAAGTGGCGGGTAATGGACAGCTCCCTCTGTCGTAGCAGATAAACTAGCCTTTTGGGGCCTTTTGCCTAAAATTGTTCCATCTAGAATTTTACAGTTATCACCTATGCGAACTCCTCTTCTGATAATGACATTATGCCCTACTTCCACGTTGTTTCCTATTATTACGTCATCTTCAATTACCACGAAGTGACCATGCTTGAAATTAGCCCCTATAGTTGCACGTTCTGATATCACAAACATAAAACTTGCCCCCACTCTACAAATTCTAATCAATGTTAGCTTTCAGGAATCCAACTATTCTTTTACCTGCATCGCCTTTGCCATATATATCAGAATAGTATTCGGTTTCACGATTACTTAAAACTAAATCTGGTAATTGCTCACACAAATCAGGGGAATCAATCAAAACATTCCAACCTATATCAACCAATTCTCTCCAGCTCGTGTCCGGCATGATAACTAATGCCTGTTTGCCTGCGAAATATGCCTCTTTTTGCAATCCGCCACTGTCTGTTATGATTTTCTTGCTTCTTTTGACTAGGCCCATGAGATTCAGATAATCCAGCGGCTCAAGAACTATCATTTTTTCTAAATACTTCGTTAGACCAAACTCTTTTACCCTTTTCTGTGTCCTTGGATGAATGGGGAAAACTACAGGTAG
>NZ_DAITZW010000065.1:0-4123 GCF_036847465.1 Thermovirga lienii
ACTCCCACCATCTCCTTCAACTAATTAAACGGAAGCAATTTGTGGCCCCTTACAACTGCTAATCAGAAAATTTTAGGAACTTGTAACTGTTTATATGGATTTATATGAAGGGGGTCTAACCATTGTATTAATCGGCAAAAAACAAACAAAGGGAGGTCAATTTGCAGCAGCCGTTAAAACCATCTCTTTCTTTTGAAATATAGCACCATACAGATGCTGATAAAGACCATGACTATTAACACCAAAGGATATCCCCATTTCCAATCCAGTTCTGGCATGTACTTGAAATTCATCCCGTATATCCCAGCAATGAAGGTAAGAGGAATGAAGATAGTTGCAATCATGGTCAAAACCTTCATAACCTCGTTCATCTTGTTGCTCAAGCTTGAAAGAAAAACGTCCAGTAAACCACTTGCCATCTCTCTATAGGTCTCCACTATGTCTATTATCTCAACTGTATGATCGTATACATCTCTAAAATAAACTGCGCAGGGCTTTATCATATCCGAATCTCCCTTGTAGAGGACTCCCAAAACTTCCCTCAATGGCCATATTGATTTTCTAAGCTCAATAAGCTCTCTCTTAAGATTATGAATGTTACCCACAATTTCATAGGATGGATCTGTGATAACCAGCTCCTCAAATTCTTCTACCCTTTCCCCCAATTTCTCAAGAACGGCAAAGTAGTTGTCTACCACGGAATCAATCAATAAATAGGCAAGATAGCAAGCCTTCTCTTTTCTTACTATGCCTTTGTTATTCCTAATCCTGTCCCTTATGCCCTCGAACACATCGCCTTCTCTTTCTTGAAATGTAACAACGTAATTGCTGCCCCATATGAGGCTGACTTGTTCGGATTCCACTCCAACGCCATTGTCGTCTGCATATGTCAGCATCTTTAAAATGACAAAAATGTAATCATCGAAATATTCTGCTTTGGGACGGTGATTTACATTGAGGACATCCTCAAGAACAAGCAGATGTATACCGCAAAGATCCCTAAGCTTGCGGAACAATTCTTCACTATCACTAAGTCCCACTACGTCCACCCAATAAACTGTATCGTTATCTGGAGAAAAATCCCAGTCGTCAAGGCTTGAAAGCTCTTTTTCCTTGTAGGACTCCTCATCGAACTCGAATACTCTTATCCTGGGCTTTAAGTCTTTGTTGTCTCCAGTGTATATCAATGTGCCAGGAGGTGTTCCTATTTTTTGAGTTAGTTTTCCTTTTCTTTTCTTCCTCAAGAGCACCCTCCCCCATCCTAGGATGCTTGCGCTGGGCGAACCCCACCCAGCGACTTTAACAGGTTTCAGGCAATGGCCTTATATTTTGTCTTCTTTTTTGGGCCCAACTAGGTATTTTGATTTGTTTTTTGTGGATATACAAAGATCACTATTCCCTTGGTAGTTTCCTTAAAGGTCTTTCCGTTCCTTCTCTCGTTATCGTAGGAAGGTCCATTGTTTCGGCAAAATTTTTCAATTTCTTAGCGGAGACGCAAGCTGAGCCATTTTTCCATTTTACAAATACCCAATCCCCTGGAAGATTAGAGGGCACATCCTGTGAAATGCGCCAACCTTTTATTTTTTCTTTTACTGTTAAAGGAGCCCCCCTCTTCTCTGGCAAAACAACCTCTAAGCTGGGCCAATACCCATCATCTCCCCATAAGTTGGACCGGGTAAGGGAAACAACCGCCCCGTCTCTGTAGGACAAGCACACAAAGATGTCTGGAACCATATATCCTTCTATTTCAACATATCCATGCCTAGCTTCGGATCTGGTACCTTTAGCAGTATATGTCACAATATGGTACATACCTTTGCATAATCTCCGTCTTTCCTCTTTTTGGTACTTACCTAATTCTGATAAGGTTTGGTTGTGTTGCTGGTTTTCTAAAAAGGCCTCAATCTTAGCATCTGTTAAATGCGTATCCATAACCACTAAAGCCAAAAAAGCAATCAAGCCTGTGGAGAACAAAGCGGCCAAAATTTTAGTTTTCACAATTGTCACCTTCCTATCCGGTCCACTTTCGCAGTTAAACTAGATATCTTAATTATCATAATGAAAGTATAATATCACAAAGCAACATGTATACAAGCGCAACAATAATGGAAAAGTATTTGAATCATCGCAGTAGAAGAAGAATATTATATGAATATTATATAGAAAATAAAAACTCCACTTCCAGGACTAACCCTAAAAGCGGAGTTTTTCTCATCAAAACTTTTTTTATTGGTGGAGGCGCGGGGAATCGAACCCCGGTCCGACAGGGGCCAACCCTGTGTTTCTCCGTGCGCAGTCCCTGTTTCAGTGTCGAAACAGGTCTCCCAGGGACAGGATTCCTGTTTCCTAGCTTCCTTTATCTTTCCTGATAACCGGGAAGCGCGGTTATCAGGGCATCCGCTTTATGTGACGCCCTTTGAAAGCCCAAGCGGAAAAGGCTTTCAAGGACGGGCTACTTCAATTAAGCAGCCAGAGCGTAATTTTCGTTGGCACTTATTGTGCGATTCCGCTTTTTAACGAGATGCGGAGAACTCGGCACGCTTCACAAGGCCCTCCATCCTGCCGTCGAAACCTATCGCCCCCATTTATCTGCTAGTGCCTCTTCAGAGCTTTCTCCATTGCTCTTTTGGCATCACGCTCGGCTATAGATTCTCTCTTGTCATGTTTGGTCTTTCCTTTAACCAGCGCCAACTCTATTTTGGCCCACTTATTGTCCTTCAAATACATTTCAAGAGGCACAAGAGTCAAACCCTTTTCTTTTATCTTGCCAATAAGCCTTTTTATCTCCTCAGACCTTAAAAGAAGCTTTCTTGGCCTCAAAGGATCGTGATTATAATACGTACCTTTTTCGTATGGAGAAATATGTACATTGTATAGCCAGACTTCCGAGCCGATTATTCTAGCATAACCATCTTTCAAGTTCACCTTTCCAGCTCGCACAGATTTTATCTCGGTGCCAGTAAGCTGGATGCCCGCTTCATAAGTTTCAATTATGAAATAGTCATGCCGCGCCTTCTTATTTCTGGCTACAACCGTCCTTGCCATAACACCCTCCACTGCCGTGTATTATACCGCTTTTGGTGCGTTTGGTCAATAATAATCAAAACTGCAACAACCCTTTGGTGCGCGCTTTGAAATAATGAAAATAAATAAAAGGATCCCTCCTGGGATCCTTTTGATTCAAAACTTGGTCGGGGCGAGAGGATTCGAACCTCCGACCTCCTAGTCCCGAACCAGGCGCGCTAACCAGACTGCGCTACGCCCCGAACGAGGTGCATTCTAGCACCTATAAAGGGTTTCAGTCAACGAAAACCTCAATTTATGTGATATCCGATATAATACAAGATTGATAAAAACTACACATAAATGATAGTATATTTGGGGTCCTTGAACAAGCACTTCAAGCATGTGTGTCGCCGGACAGTGATATTGTCACCCTGTAAGGGGACAGAGAAAATGTCACCATGAGTAGGGGTGACGTATATTTGAGCGAGAAGGAATCTAGGCGTGTATATGTTATGGAGCGGTTGATGGAGGGCGTTGTGACGGTGAAGGAGGCGTCGTGTGTATTAGGGTTGAGTGAGCGCCAAATAAAGAGGCTGAAGTCAGGAGTGAAGGAAAGAGGTATAGCAGCGCTGGCGCATGGCAACAGGGGGAGGAAGCCTAAACACGCTACGCCGAAGGAGGTAAAAGAGGCCATAGTTGGTTTTGCAGTGGGTAAATACCATGGAGCCAGCTACCAACACATGTCGGAGCTAATGAAAGAGCACGATGGAATATTTGTATCGGCCAAGACAGTAGGTCGCATTCTCAAGGAGGCATCAATACCCAACAAGCATACTCACAAGTCTCCGAGGAGGAGGCGCGCTAGGAATCGAATGCCTATGGAGGGCATGTTAGTGCAGTGCAATGCTAGTCCCCACGATTGGTTTGAGGGAAAAAGCTCCAAGCTATGTCTTCATGGAGCCATAGATGACGCCACGGGGAAGGTTTTGGGCCTTTATTTCAGGCCCAATGAAGATTTATTGGGGTATCTGCATGTTTTGAAGCAGATGGTGGAAGATTACGGGGTTCCCAGGAGTATTTACAGTGACGGTCATTCTATATTCTTTTCTCCTAAAGG
>NZ_DAITZW010000066.1:0-4051 GCF_036847465.1 Thermovirga lienii
CACTACCTAAAAACTCTATTTCCCCTCTTTTTTTCCACCTCCTTTTCTAAAGCATGGCCTGTATGGCCCCCACAATGGGAAGGAATATAGCTGAGGCCACGATAGCCACCACTCCTCCTACGAACATTATCAGCACGGGCTCTATTATGGACGATAGGCGCTTTATCTTCTCGTCCAGCTCAAGCTCGAACCAGTCGGCAACCTTTCCGAGCATCTCCTCCAGACGGCCCGTCTGCTCCCCGACAGTTATCATGTGAGCGGTCATAAGAGGAAACACCTTGGTCTTGGCCGCCGTCTCACCCAACGCCTGCCCTCTCCTTGCCGCCTCTTTCAGGTCCTCATAGGCCTTGCCTATTACGTAGTTGTTGGCAACCTCGGCTGTCATCTCCAAGGCCATCAGTATGGGAACCCCTGCTTCCACCATGGAAGACAAAGTTCTGTTGGTCCTGGCCATTATGGCCTTGTATATAATATCTCCGACCAGGGGCAGCCGCAACTTCAGGCGATCCATGTAGGGCTTAGTGTTCTTGTTTCTATTGAGAACCACCACGAGCACAATGAAAAGAACCAAACTTCCCAAAACAAAGGGCCAGTTCCTGTTCATCCAGAGAGCAAAATTAAAGGTTAGGGTTGTAACCGGCGGAAGGTCTATCCCCAAGCCATCAAAGACCTGGGCAAACCGGGGAACTATGAAGGTCACAAGTATGTAGACTACGCCTACCGCAAAGCTCATGACCACCGCAGGATAGGTCACGGCAGAAACTATCTTCTTTTTCAGGGCCTCCTGCCTCTCCAGAAAGGTAGCAAGACGATCCAAACTCTTATCGAGGACGCCCCCCTCCTCGCCAGCTCTGACTATGGAGACCATGAGGTTGTTGAATTCCTTCCTGGTCCTCATGGCGGAGCTCAAGGATATACCGCTGTCCACAAGACGCTTTACCTCCTTTACCGCCAAGGCAAGCTTCTTGTTCTTGGTCTGCTGGACAAGTATCTCAAGGGCACTCCCTAAGGTTATGCCTGCGGATATCATTGTGGTAAGCTGCCTGAAAAGCACCGCCTTGTCCTTCAAAGGCACAGTCCCTATGGCCTGAAGCCTCTCCTTGAAGCTTAGCTTGTGCTCTTCCTTATCAGCGCTTATTGCCAGGGGAACCAGACCTTGACCTCTCAGCTGCTGCACCACCTGCTCCTGACTGTAGGCCGAAATTGTACCATTGACAGTTCTTCCGTCAGCTGTACGTGCCCTGTATCGGAAAATCAAGGCCATTCCTCCCTTCAGAGGCCGTGTTAGCCTGATAACTTTTATTATTTTGTTTTAACACGATTTGCAGTTTTTTGCACTTTGCTTGTTTAAAAAGAGACTTCAAAGACAAGTCGCTCCAGATCTTTGGGGTCGTGACACCTAGCTTTGGCGATCTCATAGGGTATAATGCCGTCCCGTACGAGTCTTGCAAGGTCCTGGTCCATAGTGTGCATGCCAGCGGCAGAGCCGGTCTGCATTATGCTCACCATTTGGCTAACCTTGGCCTCTCTTATGAGGTTCCTGACGGCAGGGGTGGCAAAAAGAAGCTCCGTTGCCACAACCCTTCCTCCTCCCGGCACTGGCACCAATTGTTGAGTACAGACTCCTATCAGAACGGTGCTCAGCTGCTGGCGAATCTGCTGTTGCTGGTGGGGTGGGAAAACGTCTATTATCCTGTCCACTGTCTGAGGGGCACTCTGGGTGTGAAGGGTGGCAAAGACCAAGTGCCCAGTCTCAGCCGCTGTGATGGCCGCCGATATGGTCTCCAGATCCCTCATCTCTCCTATCAAGATAACGTCGGGGTCCTGCCTCAAAACCCGCTTCAGGGCCTCCGCGAAGCTTTTGGTGTCGCTTCCTACCTCTCGCTGGTGTATCACCGCCACATCGGATGTATAAAGATATTCTATGGGGTCCTCTATGGTCACTATATGGCACGGTCTGGTCCTGTTTATCTCCTGTATAAGGGCCGCAAGGGTGGTACTCTTACCGCTTCCCGTTGGACCCGTCACCAGAAAAAGACCTCTGTACTTTCTGGTAACCTCTATTATCTGTTTGGGAAGCTTAAGCTCATCTATGGTCCTGATCTTGGTTGGAATGGTTCTGAGAGCAAGACACATGTTGCCCCTTTCGAAATAGCAGTTTCCCCTGAACCTGGAGGATTCACCACCCTCTCCAGTAAATGTAAAGCTGAAATCTATCTCCCTATTTTCCTCCAGCTCCTCAAGCTGACGGCGCATCAAAACCTCACTTGCAAGGGCCCTAAGGTCATCATTGCTCAGTTCGGAGAAAGATGCAAGGTACACCAAATCTCCATCTACCCTAACTGCAGGTGGCAGCCCCACCCCCAAGTGGATATCGGTGGCTTTCATTCTGATGGATTCAGCGAGTATGTCATTTATGCTTGGAACCATTGCGACAATTCCTCCTCACCTACTGGATAGTTACCTGTAGCACTTCTTCAAGGCTTGTTATTCCGTCTACCGCCTTTCTGAGCCCTGACTGCCGCAAGGTGGTCATACCCTTCGAAAGGGCTTCTTTTCGAACCCTAGCCGCTGAGGCTCCCTCAAGTATCAAAGATTGAATAGCCTCGTCCACCTTCATTATTTCGTATATGCCCGTTCTACCCTTGTAGCCCGTGCCTCTGCACTCATCGCATCCTGCTGCCTTCCAAAGGGTAACCCCTGGAGGAAGCCCCACGTCCATCAAGACCTTGGGTGGTGGCGAGTATTCCTCCTTGCAGTGGGGACACAGCTTCCGAACGAGGCGCTGCGCTATAACTCCTATGAGAGACGACGATACCAAGAACGGCGCTATCCCCATCTCCACAAGTCTTATGGAGGCGCTGGGGGCATCGTTGGTATGCAAGGTAGAGAGAACTAAATGTCCTGTAAGAGCTGCCCGTATGGCGAGCTGAGCAGTCTCCAAATCTCTTATCTCTCCAACCATTATCTTGTCCGGGTCCTGTCTCAAAATAGACCTCAAGGCTTCACCAAAGGTAAGCCCTGCCTTTTCGTTGAGTTGAATCTGGTTTATACCTGCTATGGTGTATTCTACAGGATCTTCCACGGTTATTATATTGACCTCTGGTTTACTTATCTGTTCCAGCACGGAGTACAGGGTTGTGGATTTTCCGCTACCTGTAGGCCCAGTCACCAACACTATGCCGTAGGGCCTGTTTATCATCTCGTCCACCAATGCCCGGTCCTCTGGATAGAGCCCCAGTTTTTCAAGTCCCACCATGGCGTTGGTCTGGTCCAAAAGCCTCAAGACCACCTTCTCTCCGTATATGGTAGGCAAAGTGGAAACCCTAAGGTCTATTTTTCTGTTGGCAACCTTTATCAGTATACGGCCATCTTGGGGCCTTCTTTTTTCCGATATATCAATGTTTGACATTATCTTTATACGAGAAGAAACAGCAGGATGAAGCTTCCTAGGAAAGTCCAAGGCGTCGTATAGGGCACCGTCCACGCGGAACCGGACGCGAGTTACGTTCTCGAAGGGCTCTATATGAATGTCCGAGGCCCCCTCTTTAGCCCCCTGTTCCAGGATGGTGTTAACCAGCTTTACTACCGGGGCATCATCGGCGCTTGCGGCCCTCTCCTCCCGCTGAAGGTCCAACTCCCCACCAGTGGTTTCATAAACCTCCACAATGGCGTCCTCTAAGGAGCCTCTGACTCTATAGAACTTATCTAGCTCTCGCTCTATCTCGCTTGGGGTGGTTATGCCTATTTCCAGCTCCATGCCAGTAAGCATCTTTATCTCGTCTATAGCCATGAGATCGAGGGGATCAGCCATGGCCACCATAAGCCTGTTGTTGTCAACTATGGCAAGAGGCAGCACCTGGAGGCGTCGGGCCACCCTCTCAGGGACCAAGTTAAGAGCCTCCGACATAGGCCTATACCCGGCAAGAGACACCAATGGGACCTTGAGCTGTCTGCTTAAGATCTCGGCAAGTTGTCTTTCAGTAATATATCCCTTTCTAACCAGGATCTCACCCAGACGCTCCTTGGTCTTCTTTTGTTCAGCAAGAAC
>NZ_DAITZW010000067.1:0-3707 GCF_036847465.1 Thermovirga lienii
GACCATTACCAGAGACCAAAACAAATTTACACAAAATATAGGACTTGACCGAAATGGACATCTGAGTCTTGGCCATGCAGACCGGCAGGTTACCATAGCCATTTGCCTCTAGCTCCTTCAATGTGCTTTCTGCAGCAGGCGTGTAATCAACGCCGTCAGCACCGTATACTTCCCTGGCTATGGTCTCTATCTTCTCCCTGAGTGGCAGCTCCAGTTCGTATAGGGGGCGGTATCCACAAGGCTTATCCAATGCCTCAAGGACTGCCTTGGCTAGCTCTATGCCGCCTTCTCCACCCTTTGCCCATACTTCCGAGAGGGCAATTGTGGCGCCATGACGCCTTGCAGCCTCGTGAACCTTCTGGATTTCAGCGTCCGTGTCGGTAGTGAACCTGTTGAGGGCGACTACTACGGGCACACCGAACTTCTTCAGTATGTCAATGTGAGCTTCCAGGTTCTCAGCACCTTTTTCGAGGGCCTCGAGGTTCTCCTTACCCAGCTCATCCTTGGGCACGCCACCGTGCATCTTCAAAGCCCTTACGGTGGTTACCAGCACGACAGCGCTCGGGCTGAATCCTGCCTTTCTGCAGACTATGTCCATGAACTTCTCTGCACCAAGGTCGGCCGCAAAGCCCGCCTCAACGACCGTGTAGTCGGTAAGCTTGAGGGCCATCTTGGTCGCAACTATGGAGTTGGTACCGTGGGCTATGTTGGCGAACGGACCACCGTGGACGAAAGCTGGAACGTGCTCAATGGTCTGAACCAAGTTGGGATTGATAGCGTCCTTCAGGAGGGCAGCCATGGCGCCGTGGGCCTTGAGATCCCTTGCAGTCACTTTCTCGCCCGTCCAGGTGTAGCCTACAACTATATTGCCCAGCCTTTCCTTGAGGTCCTGCAGGTCCGTGGCAAGGCAAAGAATTGCCATGATTTCAGAAGAAACGGAAATATCAAAGCCGCTTTCCCTGGGGATACCGTGGGCCTTTCCACCAAGGCCTATTACTATGTTCCTGAGGGCTCTGTCGTTCATATCCACAACCCTTCTGAAGGTAATTCGCCTTGGGTCAATCCCAAGCTCGTTACCCTGCTGAAGGTGGTTGTCAAGCATGGCAGCCAAAAGGTTATGAGCTGTGCTTACAGCATGGATATCTCCAGTAAAGTGGAGGTTGATATCCTCCATGGGAAGAACCTGGGAATAGCCGCCACCAGCGGCACCGCCCTTTACTCCAAAGCAAGGCCCCAAAGAAGGTTCTCTCAGACAAAGCATAGCCTTCTTCCCCAACTTCACAAGGGCTTGGGTCAAACCTATCGTCGTGGTGGTCTTACCTTCACCAGCGGGGGTGGGAGTTGTGGCGGTAACCAGTATAAGCTTACCGTCGGGCCTGTCCTTTATCTCCGAATAATACTTCAAATCGATCTTGGCTTTGGTATGTCCGTAAGGGATTACGTATTTCCCAGGAATACCGAGTTTCTCTGCAATCTCTCCTATGGGCTTCAGCTCGGCTTGCTGGGCAATCTGGATGTCCGACAACATGTCATTTCCCTCCTCGAAAATTTTGTTTATAACATTCCCAATTTTACTGCACATTATATTAAGGGCGCAACTTTCTCATTTTTGGGACACCATGTCCCAAGAAACCACTATACGATAAAGCTACAACAACACCTTTTTCATGTCAAGAAAGAACGGCACGATAGGAAAAATTATCAGTTTCATGCAGGGTCAACAGCAATCCTCCTAAAAACGGACTTTTCTGTTTTTAATCATATCAAATTTATGAGAATATGCATCAGCAAGGGGGTGTGGTAGGATTATTCTTACCTTGAAAGGAAAAGGGAGAGAGGAGATTTTCTTCCAGCAGGAGGTGCAAAATGTTACAGGCCATGAATGAAGCCCTGGCAAGGGGCAAGAAGGTGCTTCACTTAGGACAGGTAGCAACGTATATCCCCGAATTAGGCAAGGCGGACCCCAATACCTTGGCGATAGCTACGTGTACCCTTGACGGCAAGATAAGCCAAGTGGGCGATGTGGACAAGAAGGCAACGATTCAGTCCATTTCAAAGATAGCATCGCTAGGGCTGGCCATCTCCGAACTTGGAGAGGAAAAGGTCTTCTCCAAGGTGGGCGTAGACCCCACAGCCGATCCCTTCAACTCCATAATGCGCCTTGAGATGCGAAAACCCCACAGGCCACAAAACCCACTCATCAACGCTGGCGCCATAGTGGTCCTCTCTATTCTCCCATATCATGACAGTAACAGTCGTTTTCTGGCAGTGCTCAACCTGGTCAGGAAGCTTTGCGGCAATGAGAAGATAGAAGCCAACGAACAAGTATATCTATCAGAAAAGGCCACAAGCGACCGAAACAGGTCCCTGGCGTATTTCCTTCGCAGCGTGGGCGCCATGGAGGGGGATATAGAGGACATCCTGGACAGTTACTTCCACCAATGCGGTATAGAGTGTTCAGTAAAGGATCTTGCCGTCATGGGGGCGACCTTGGCAAACGATGGTATAAACCCCATAACAAACGAAAAAGTACTAAGCCCAAGGGTTTGCGTTCTAATAAGAGCCCTCATGGCCACATGTGGCCTTTATGATGGATCAGGAGAATTTGCGGTCAGAGTAGGCATACCTGCCAAAAGCGGTGTGGGAGGCGGAATAGTAGGGGCAGTGCCAGGGAAGATGGGAGTAGCAACCCTGGGTCCCGCCCTGGACGACAAAGGAAACTCAGTAGGCGGAATAGAGGCAATGGAATACCTTTCAGAAAAGCTCAAATTGAGGGTGCTATAATTTTGCTTGCAATGCCCTACATGTAGTAGTAGGATATCGATATAAACACTATATAATGAGATCTACAAAAAAGGAGCGCTATAGCATGACGAGTAAGGAATTTTCAAAAGAGCACATTACAACGGTGAAGCTGTCGGATAATGCTCTCAGGGTATTGAGGGAAAGGTACCTCATAAAGGACGACGAGGGCAACGTAATAGAGACTCCCGAAGAGATGTTCATGCGGGTAGCGAAGGCCGTAGCCCAAGCTGAAGGGGAAGAAAGCGAAGAGCTGGTAAAAGAGTTCTACAATCTCATGGCAAGCTTGGATTTCTTGCCCAACAGCCCCACCCTCATGAACGCCGGAAGAACGGGGGGACAGCTTGCAGCCTGTTTCGTGCTACCCATTGAGGACAGCATGGAGGGCATATTCGAAGCCCTAAAGAACATGGCCCTCATCCACAAATCTGGTGGAGGAACAGGCTACAACTTCAGCAAGCTGAGGCCTGCAGGAGACAAGGTCTCCAGCACCAACGGCGTGGCCTCAGGCCCTGTGTCGTTCATGGGTATGTTCGACCAGGCAACCGAAGTGGTCATGCAAGGCGGAATGAGAAGGGGAGCCAACATGGGCATCCTCAATGCCGACCACCCCGACGTATTCAACTTCATCAGAGCTAAAACAGAAGAAGGAAAACTCAAAAACTTCAATATCTCCATAGGTGCCAGCGATAAGTTCATGAAAGCCGTCGAGAACGACGAGGACTGGGACTTGATAAACCCTAGAAATGGAGAGGTCACCAAGACCGTAAAAGCAAGGGAACTCTTCAACCTGATATGTGAGATGGCCTGGAAGACCGGAGACCCAGGAATGATATTCCTCGACAGGTTAGAGGAGACCAACCCCACCCCCCACCTGGGAAAGATAGATGCTACCAACCCCTGCG
>NZ_DAITZW010000068.1:0-3573 GCF_036847465.1 Thermovirga lienii
GTTTAGATCTCTCATAGAAACATTTCAAACCCGTCGTACTCCAGTTATTTTAGATCTCTTATAGAAACATTTCAAACTCAGTCTGCAGCTTATTTGGCTGTCAAGGTACTACTGTAAGCTGAAGCCAGTATTTGTAAGGTTTTTCAAAGTTCAGCTTCTGTGTCGATCCCCCAGGGTTTTTGCATTATTGGAGTTCGACACAATCAGGGGGAACAAACCCGCAGTCCATACGGTAAACCGTTCCTATTCCCTCTTTGTGTAAGATGTATCCTCCCTTTTCTCGTTGTTTTTCTTCTTGTTGCTCTTCCAATATAGTTTGACTGGTATCCGAGATGAAGTTCGTCCTAAGTTTATCTTTCCACGCAGTTATGTGTTTCAAAGGCACGTCTATCCTGTACATCTGCAGCTTTCTTGCAATATTCCTCGCTCTACTCACATTCTCAAGACTCCTTGTCATGCTAGAAAGCTCTTTAAGCAGTTTCTGTAGATTGTCGTCTAACTCTATGTATAGAGACACCTGTTTTGAGTATTGCCTATCTTCTATCAGCTCTGGCAGAGAACCCCATTCTCCATTCTGAATAGATGTATCTAGAGCATCTGCTTTCAATGCTTCTTCATGGAGTATCCCAAAATACTTGTTCACCATCTCTATTGTATCCTGTTCGTCAAACACCGGTTTCTCTGCCAAAATTTTCTTAGTAGTATCTATAAGCACGCTGCCATATACCTTACTACCATTTAGTATAGTTTTTCCAGTTTTGTCTTTCATCTCAGCTATAAGCACTTCGCCAAGTTCTTTCATCATTGAAAAATGACGATTGCATCTGCCTGCCACCTGAACAATGCTGTCCAAAGGGCCTAGGTCTCTGAATACCCATTCAAAGTCCAAATCCACTCCCGCCTCTACTACCTGAGTAGAGATCAGATATCTCTGCTTTTTTGCCTCTTCAAGATTATGCAGCTTTTTTAATATCTCCTTTCTGTGTTTTGGAGCTACCCACCCAGAGAGGAAGAGAACAGGGGCATTCTGCCCAAGGATATCTTTTAACATGCTGTAGGCTTTGAAGGCACTTTCTTTAGCGTTGAGGACTACCAGTCCAGAGGCGTTATACAGTCTTTTTATGTTGCCTTCCAATAGAGAAGGGAGCTTTTCCAGCTCATGAACGCCATCAATATATTGGCATTTATATCGGGTTTTATACGGCCTTCTGGCGACCGCTTCCACAGGAGCCAGTTCTTGTCCGTTGATGTCATAAGGCTTAGTGGCGGTCATCAGGAGGAATGTTGTGTTCAGCCTCTCTGACACAAGGTTTAAAATCTTACTAAACCCTTTCCATAACTTGGCATCTATAGCTTGAGGTTCGTCTAATATGACAACAGCGTTGCTGAGCCTGTGGAAATTCATTGATTCGTTGGCTTTTGCCCCAAAAATAGATCTCCATAATTGAGCCAACGTAGTAACTACAACAGGTGAGTTCCAGTAGCGGAAGAAGCTCTGCATTCTCTTTTCCGGTATGGGCTCCTCTGCTTCGTCGTCTGTAACATACACAAAACTGTGATCTTCCTGAACACTCTCTTCTCCAAAAACCTCTGAAGCCACTTGGGCATTCTGTTCAACGATACTGATAAACGGAAGAGCATATATTATGTTGCTCAACCCTTTTTTCTTCGCCCACCTATAAGCTATCTCTAAGCCTATAAGGGTCTTACCAGACCCTGTAGGCAGACTCAGAGTGTAAATTCCTGGTATATCCATATTGTCAGCAGCCTCTACACAAAGTCGCCTCACCTCGGAACGCCAGCTATCCAAGGGAGTAGCAGTAGAGAAAGTCTTCGGCTTCCAGTCAGGGATAAAAGCTCCATCAATATTTTGTATTTTCATTGCGTCCATTCTGTCAGCGGTTATAAAAAGAGAAAAAAGCGTCTTAAACCGCAGCCAGTATTCTTCTAAAAATGCTTTCTCCTCTACAGGCAGGGAGTATACGAAGTTGAATATGTCATCTTGAGGTAGCATGTAAGACCAATCGGGAATAAGTTTTCTGCAAGTACCGTGTATTTTTTTTGCCGTCATGTCATCGTGAGCCCAATATGAGGATATGCCGTTGTAGCCGCAGATATGCGAATGGTGTCTTCTGACCGCTTCAGCACACATGAGGTCATGAGTAGCCGCAAGGGTAAACCAAGATGAATGCTCTGCATGAGGAACCTTACCGCTTTTTTCTTTCTTTTCTAAAGTCTCTTGGAAGTCGGGTTTTATTTTGCCAAGGTCGTGAGTCCAGCAGACCCACTTAAGTTTTTCTAAGTCCACAGGCACACGGTTTCTTTCAGACAGGAATTTTGCCAAGTTATATGTTCCTTCCAAGTGATCTTTAAGAGACCTTGTTTGGTGGCTTTTTATGTTGTCAGGCAGATGTCTAGGTGTCCACGTCTGTTCCTTGTAATGCATTAACGGTTTTACATCTCCTTTCTCTGCAGGAGTATGAAAGAGGGCGTCTTATACGCCCTCCATCTCACCAAGCAGGAAACCAAGCGACCGTATCGTCTCCGCACTTTGTTATTTCTATACCACCCTTACCACCCTTGTCTTCAACGACAATTCCGTGATCTGGCCACGGCCTAAATAACACTGTGACAGCATTGTCTAAGGACCTATCGGAATTGAGCTTAAGTGTCATACGTTCCTTTAAGATCCCGTCAGTCGCTACAGTGTCAATTTTGATATTAGAATCAAAAGGAATAACTGAATCTACCTCTGTTGGCGTAACACACGGTTCCTCTTCAAAGCGTCCTAAATATTCAATCTTACATAAAGCATACGCAACTCCTAAATATGGCGTATATACAAACTGCTGATTCCGCAGATACCAGTCAAGCTGTTCTTCCAGTGCTCCTTTGACGTAAATGCGATATCTAGGGTTACGAAGCATCTGATGTTTAACTAGAATACGCAGGTTGTTTTGTGGATCTTTTGTATTTATAAAACTTATTGTTGAACTGTACCAAGAAACAGGGTTCATGATCCGCAATGCTACCTGCGTCCCGCCCATCTTTCTCCAGAACAAGGCGTTGCCTGCCCATTCATCAGAACCTTTGTCAAAACCTAAAACAGCCGCTATCATACCAGCTAGAGCACTTGGTGGGGGGAAGGGAGACGAAACAGAGGACGTTGTAGTGTACGGCCTTCGAAACATCGCCCTCCTTCCCGACACCTCAAAGACAGTAGGCAAGGCGATCACCTCTCCTCTAACACAAAGTTGGCTCCTATACTCTCCTGTATTCTTTCTAGTCCGTCTACAGACAGGCGTTTGTCTTTTATCACCTTGATTTTATCTATGAAATTCTTCTTCAACACAATCCCATCAGCAAGATCGTTGATATCCAAAATTACTTCCCGCACAGATCTGAGGGCATATTGCTCTTTTCCGTCCAAAGGTGAACCGTCGTGTTTTTTCAGAGTTATCATTTCGTTCATTAACCCGACAGCTCCGTTGTATCCCTCTTTATACGTTACCTCCAGCAAAAGCCTTGGTTTGTGGCCTATCTTGCTTCTTGTTATCAAGTTTTCGTGACCTA
>NZ_DAITZW010000069.1:0-3201 GCF_036847465.1 Thermovirga lienii
CATATAAATCCATATAAACAGTTACAAGTTCCTAAAATTTTCTGATTAGCAGTTTTGTTGACTGCTGGGTCACAGCTATGTATACTACATTGCTAATAAATCCTTATTCATAGATATCGGGAGGTGTGTGTAAATGGGCCTTACTAAAGGCGAGAAAAAAGCTTTGGTGTTTTTGATTCTGGCGATATTAGGTTTCATGCCGCCCGTCACCATATGGGCGAACAGGGTTGAACCTTACGTTCTTGGTATGCCCTTTCTTCTCTTTTGGCAGTCCTTTATGGTGTTTGTGACTTTCATTCTGATGACTCTTGCCTACAAAACAACGGAAAGGAATGATACGAAATGACCATAACGCTCACTATCATTTTTGGTTGGCTCCTTGTAACCACGATCGTAGGTATAATGGCTGGAAGGAACAGGGTCTTCAGCATGGAAGAATACTTTGTAGCAGGTCGTTCCTTTGGCTTGGTTCTCTTCTATACTACCGCTGCGGCAGAGATTTATAGTTCCTTTGCGTTCTTGGGGCTTGCCGGCTGGGCTTACAGCCGAGGTATAAGCATAGTATATGCTCTTGCCTATGGCTCTATAGCTTATGGAATCTATTTCTTCCTTGGTCCAAGGATAAATAGACTTGGTAAAACTATGAATTATGTCAGCCAACCAGATTTCCTCGAAGATAGATACGACAGCAAATTTTTGGGTGTCCTCGTCGCTATGGTGGGAGTCATTTTCATAATACCCTACTTGCAGCTTCAGATAATGGGTTCAGGCATGATAGTGCAGCTTGCCTCGGGTGGGGCTATTTCCTGGCAAACTGCAGTCATAATAAGTTTCATAGCGGCGGTCATATTTGTTTATATTTCAGGTCTCAGGGGAATTGGGTGGACCAATTTCCTTCAGGCCATCATAATGCTTTTCGGTATGGTAAGTGTTGGGTTCTTGGTCTCTCGTCACTATTTTGGTGGTGTGCAGAGCATGTTCGAAACCTTACATCAGCTCAAGCCAACCCATCTAACTCTTCCCGATACTGCTGGAAACGGAATCTTCTGGTACACGTCCACTGCCTTGCTGTCTGGATTGGGTTTCTGGATGTGGCCGCACATTTTCATGGCTACCTATAGTGCTAAAAGCGAGAAGGTTGTACGAAGGAATGCAACCATACTGCCCCTATATCAGCTGGCAATGGTTCCGGTTATAATCACAGGTTTTGCAGTAGCTGCAAAGGCTGGTTTGGACCCTGCTTTCGGTGCGAAGATAGCCAAGCCTGATCAGGCCATGTTCGTTGCTCTTCTTGACAGTATGCCTGCTTGGGTTGTCGGTTTATTGGGAGCTGGTGGGCTTGCTGCATCAATATCTACTTCATCTGCATTGATCTTGACGGCGGCGAACCTGACGGCTAGAAACATTCTTCAGAAAGGCTTCATGCCTCACATGGAAGATATTCAGGTGGCCAAGGTAGGACGATTGCTGGTTCCAGTCTTTACCGCAATAGCAGTTGCCTTTGCGTTTTTGGCGCCCTCAATGCTGGTGAGCCTCTTGATAGTCGGTTACTCGGGCATAACCCAGTTCTTCCCTGGAGTGGTTCTGGGTGTATTTACCAAAAAACCCACCAAAGCTGGGGTTATCTCGGGAATAATTGTCGGTTTGGCCGCGTTGTTCTTCTTCCAGTTTGGTGGGGTGAAAACACCATTGAACTTGCAGCCAGGTTTCGTGGGGCTGATTTTGAACTTCATCGTTGTGCTTGTGGTTAGCTCCTTCACCAAGAATGTGGAGCCATCCAGATTGGAGCGTTTTGAGAAGGCTCTGTCCATGCAGGAGGGGAATTAATACCATGCTTGAAAGGATCAAAAACATTGCATGGGAGCATAGGGAGCAGATAACTGCATGGAGGCATGAGTTTCACGCAAACCCGGAAGTTTCATTCCAGGAGTTTGAAACTACCAAGCGCATAAAAAACTACCTTGAGAAGATGGGCTTTCAAAATTTAAGGGTCGGAACTGCTGGAGTCGAAACCGGTGTAGTGGCGGACTTGAATCCTCAAAAGAAAGGGCCATGCATTGCCCTTAGGGCTGACATAGATGCTTTGCCTATGCAGGAACAGGGGAATCCGCCGTATCGCTCAAAAAACGATGGTGTAATGCATGCTTGCGGGCATGATTCCCACATCGCCATGCTTCTTGGTGCAGCGCAAGTTCTCAAATCCATGGAAAACGAACTTCCTGGACGTATTAGGTTCATCTTCCAGCCTTCTGAGGAATCGCCACACAAAAGTGGCGCCAGGGCCATGATAGAGGAGGGTGTACTTGAAGGGGTAGACGCCATCGCTGGGTTGCACATCTGGAGCTCTTTACCTGCTGGGATAGTCGGCTATAAGGCTGGGCCATTCATGGCATCGGCCGACGAATGGGAGTGCGTTGTTCATGGAAAAGGTGGGCACGGAGCTGTTCCTCATTTGGCCTTTGATCCCATAGTTGCAGCATCGGCCATGGTTGGGGCTCTTCAGACAATAGTAAGCAGAGAAATAGACCCTCTTGAGGCTGTCGTCGTTACTTGTGCCCATATCGAATCTGGTACCACCTTCAACATAATTCCTGACAAAGCTTTCATGGAAGGAACGGTTAGAACGTTCAATCAGGAGGTCAGGAGCACTATACCTGAGAGAATGGAAAGAATCATAAAAGGTATAAGCGACGCTATGCGTTGTAAATCAGAATTCAAATACAAAAATGTTCTGCCTCCTACTGTAAACGACAAGGCTTTCACGGAGAGGGCCGCTGAAGTCGCTAGGGCCCTTCTTGGAGATGAGAACGTTAGAGAAGTGGTGCCTACGATGGGGGCAGAAGACATGGGCCTTTACCTGGAAAGGATCCCAGGAACCTTTATGTTCTTGGGAACTTATAATGAGGCGAAAGGTACGGTTAATCCTCAGCATCATCCTGAATATGACGTGGATGATGACGTGCTCCCGTTGGGCAGTGCTCTCCTGTCGGCAATTGCTTGGGATTTTTTCAGAAGAAAGAACTGAATAGTGCAAGTCTCTGAAAGTTTTAGGGGTGGCCCTAATGAGCCACCCCTTGTTCTTTTTTGAAGTGATTGTTTGCCGTTTCTGTAAAAATCGCTAAAGAGAGGGTTCCGTTCTGTTTAGATAAAACATAGTAAATCAATTCCTGTTCTTCAAAGGCGATATCAAGGAATATCCAA
>NZ_DAITZW010000070.1:0-3084 GCF_036847465.1 Thermovirga lienii
ATTCTTTAAAACCCGTCAAAATAAACGTTGCCACCTTTGGTGGGGACATCTTGGAATCAAAGGGAATTAAAGAGTTTCTGCTAGATTTTGGGATAAATTTATAGCTATTTTGGTTTTGGACGCAAGGATTTAGAAGTATGTCTGAACTTACAACAACCAAGGTGATGTGCTATAATTTACATGGTGACACGTGGGACCCTGCGCTGTACGTGATGCTAGAAAGAGTCTTGAGCCAACACTCGACCACGGGCGGGGCTGGCGTCCCTTCCGGCAGAGAAGCCTAAGGTTTCAAAGCTAAGGTTGGGCAGGCCCCCATATGAAAAGGATCGGGTCAAGACCTTCTAATCACGGCAGCCGCGGGGCACGGTCGTTTATAAGGGTATGAAGCTTGCAGAGCCTCATACCCTAAATTTTTATGAATTGTGTGGTGGTATAAGTGCCCTTTATCTTCCCACCTTTTTGGCATCCAGCTCAAGCTGGGGGCTTTATCCTCGATTGGGATGGAGTTCTGGCCAACACCAAGCTGAACTTTCAGAGAATAAGGGATAAATACTTCAACGGCCGCTTGGTGCCGCTCCTCGAGTCAGGTCGTCTGTTGGAAGAGAAAAAGAGGCTAGAACTGGAAAGAGATCTACTTGAGGTGGAGATGGAAGGTGCTAGAAGAGCTACCCCTGTGCCAGGCGCCATGGAGCTTATCAAGTGGTTGGAAGACAACAATAAACCCTGGGCTGTGGTATCGCGAAACTGCCTCGCTTCAGTCCAAGAGGCTGCGTCACGTTGTGGAATAACGCTACCGAAACATGTCTTCACCAGAGACCAGGAGCCAATAAAACCTGACCCCAAGGCACTTTGGATGGCAGCAGAGTGTTTGGGTATTCCTTACGAAAATTGTGTAGTGGTTGGAGATTTTTTGTATGACCTGCAAGGCGCAAGGAGGGCTCGAATGAGAGCCGTTTTGGTGGAAAGGAAGGGAGAGTCCTGGGCTTTTTGGGCTGATGCGGAATTTGAAAGCGTCAAATGCCTCGTGGAATCCTTGAGAAATCCTGCTCCACTAGTTCCTTGGGAATACAAAAACCTAGCTGAAGAAAAAGGAGAAGAATGGCTAAAGGAGGCATGGCAAGAGGACGTCCTTTTGCCTGCTGAATCTCCTCTGGTGCTAGACATAGCCTATGAGGCAGCGCGGTTGGGGGTAGGATGCATGGTCGTTGATGAGAAATCCCAAATATCGTTAGAACATTGGGCTGCTTCCAGAATGTTGACCCTGGATTGGGTAGGAAGGACAATTTGGGAAGGTGTAGATTCCCTAATCAAGGACAGGTTCCCTCAAGTGAAGGTCCGTACTGGCTGCGAAGGAATAATGTTGCCGCAAAAGCCAGAAGAGGTGGAGTCATTTATGGAGGAGAGAATAGTGCATGGAAAATGAGTCCCTACTGTGGAAGGATTTCGACAACGCCCAAGAAAAGAAACCAAATGACGAAACTCCGCTGCCTGAACGAATGAGGCCCAGGACCATTGATGAATTTTTGGGACAGCCTCATCTGATTGATGAAGGCAAGCCCTTAAGAGCCCTTTTGCAATCGGGAAAAGTTCCTAATTGCATCCTGTATGGCCCACCAGGTGTGGGGAAGACATCCCTTGCGAGAATAATGGCCTCCATGACAGGGAGGCACTTCATAGAGATAAACGCAGTTACCTCAAATGTGACTTCTCTAAGGGATGTTTTGGCGGAGGCCATTGAGTGGAAAGCGCGATCTGGCAAGGCCTCTGTTCTCTTTGTGGACGAAATATATCATTTCAACAAGCAGCAACAAAACGTGCTTTTACCTTTCGTGGAAAAGGGAGAAGTCGTCCTAGTGGGTTCAACGACGGAGAATCCGTGGTTCGAGATAAATAAGACCCTTTTGTCTAGAATGGTCGTCTTCGAACTTTACCCCCTGGGCAGAGATGCCATAGCTGATTTGCTTATGAAAGCTTTAGAGGACAAAGAAAGAGGTCTTGGTATGTTGGAACTACGTCTGTCCAGGGAAGCTTTGGAGGCGCTAGTTCTACTTTCAGGAGGGGATGCAAGGCAGGCCCTTTATCGTCTTGAGGTGGCTGCCGTGGCCACAGCAGCTAGGGGCGCCAATGTCATAGAGAAGGATATACTCAAAGAGGTTTCCCAAGGTTCTTTCAAGCGTTATGACAGGGCTCAGGATGAACACTATAAGGTTATTTCCGCTCTCATAAAGAGCATGCGGGGATCAGATCCTGATGCTGCCTTATACTGGCTGGGTAGGATGATATCTGGAGGAGAGAACCTGCGTTTTTTGACCAGGAGGCTGCTCATATTTGCGGCGGAGGACGTGGGACTGGCGGATCCCCAGGCCCTTTCTCTGGCAACAGCAGCGGCTTATGCTGTGGACATGGTAGGGTATCCTGAGGCGAGGATAATACTTTCGGAGTTAGTTATATATTTGGCTTCGACCTTGAAAAGCAATAGCGCTTATTTGGCGATCGACAGAGTGCTTTCGGCTATAGAGAAAGGGGACCTAATGCAGGTTCCAAGGCATTTGGACCCTCACGGCGAAGGTTATAAGTATCCCCACGACTACCCTGAACACTGGGTTCCCCAAAGGTATCTTCCCGAGAATAGAAGATTTTACTTTCCCCAGGAAGTAGGCGCGGAAAGGGCGTTGGCGCAACGGTTAAAAAAACTTTGGAGACGTTTCAGGGAGAATGGAGGCAACAGTTAGTAAATAATCTTGTAGGCTATCAACCCTATATATTCCCGCAGGGCAAGGACGTTTTTTGCTGTGGTTACGGCCAGAAAATCAAGAGGATCAAGGGGTTTTTCGTCTGCCAAATAACCTACAGGCCAATGGTAAAGCTTGGCTTCCTCTAAGTTTTGCATGGCACACCACGATGCCCTTTTCATGTGGAAAGCACTGGTGACCAGGATTATTTCCTTGAACTTGCGTTTCGTGACGATATCTTTGATGTTGGCCATGTTTTCCCATGTGGTTCTAGCCTCTTCTTCCAGTATTATCTCTCCCGTAAAGCCAAGCTTTTTAAGCAGAATGGATATGGCTTTGGCAGCGGAGATAG
>NZ_DAITZW010000071.1:0-2930 GCF_036847465.1 Thermovirga lienii
TGGCAGAAAGTTGGCAGAAATAGAGGGTTATTCTGTGGTATCATATCTATGATGAGAAAGGCCGGGCCAAGAGCTCGGCCTTTTTTCATATTCCCCCTTTCCCCCTTGATGGGCGCGCCTTTGTGGTGCGCCTTTCTTTTTTTGGGAGCTATGGGTTGAGGGAGTGTAAGGGCGCAAACCGCTACAGAAGGCGGAGGGTGGGGCCGGCGGTTTATCTAAAATAAGCAAGAAGACTCCCACCTCTTTAGGTGGGAGATGAATTGCTTTCTTTTTCTTGATGTTCTGACTGTTCAAGAGCCACTTGCAACAGATGAAAAATGGTTTGTGTGCGAGTACCAAACCCTTTTTGTTCTTTGTATTTGTCCACTTTCTCTAAAAGAGTTTTTGGAAAACGTAATACAACTGATTGCTTTTCCATGCTTTCACCCCTTAAAAATGATATACATTTAATATCAATTATGATATACTATGTATATAATAACACAAAGGGAGGTGAAAGTCATGATAGTCAATAAAGCATATAAATTTCGCATCTATCCAAACAAACAGCAAGAAGTGTTGATTAATAAAACTTTTGGATGCTGTCGATTTGTATTCAACCATTTTCTTGCTAAGTGGAACGATGCTTACAAAGAAACAGGAAAAGGATTGTCATACAATACTTGTAGTTCACAGTTAACCCAACTGAAAAAAGAATTTACATGGCTAAAAGAAGTGGATAGTATTGCGATTCAAACCTCATTGAAACATTTAGCAGATGCATTTACTTGTTTTTTTAAAGGTCAAAATAAATCTCCTCGTTTTAAAACAAAAAAGAATCCAATTCAATCCTACACAACGAAATATACAAATGGGAATATCAAAATTGAAAATAACCGTATCAAACTTCCTAAACTCGGATGGATTCGTTTTGCTAAAAGTAGAGAAGTTGAAGGTCGCATAATAAATGTAACAATTAGACGTAATCCAAGTGGAAAATATTTTGTATCCATTCTTGTAGAAACAGAAGTTCAGGAATTACCTAAAACTGACTCTGCTGTTGGCATAGATGTCGGCTTGAAAGAATTTGCTATTCTTTCAGATGGAACGATTTACTCTAATCCTAAGTTTTTTCGAAGATTAGAAGAAAAATTAGCAAAAGCACAACGGATTCTATCAAGACGTAAAAAAGGTGGTTCTAATTGGAACAAACAACGAATTAAAGTTGCACGTATCCATGAGAAAATCACAAACGCAAGAAATGATTACTTGCATAAAATCTCCACCTATATTGTCAAAAACCACGACATTATCGGGATGGAAGATTTGTCTGTAAGTAATATGTTAAAAAATAACAATCTTGCTAAAGCAATTAGCGAAGTATCATGGTCACAATTTAGAACGATGTTGGAATACAAAGCAAAATGGTATGGTAAAAAAATAGTTAAAGTAAGCAAAACATTTGCTTCTTCTCAATTATGTTCATGTTGTGGCTATAAAAATAAAGACGTTAAGAATCTCAATCTTCGTGAATGGGAATGTCCGTCATGTGGGACCCATCATGATAGAGATATTAACGCAAGTCTAAATCTTCGCAATGAAGCATTGCGATTAACCGTAGGGACTACGGGGATAGCCTACTAAATATTCGCTCGATAGAGCGAAGTTCGTAGGAATCTCCCACTTCTAAGCGAAGCGAAAGTGGGAGTAGTTCAAACGGTTTGCCTTTAAAAATGTATTTCCTGCGTATTTATATTTTTTACGCATATATTTTTAAGTGTGTTTAGTAGGAAACAACCAATAGATAGGAGGAATAGGACTATGCCAGTGAAGTCATTTAAAGCGGATTCCCATTACAAAAACTATGAGGATCACAATACAAAATCCAATTTAAAAAGCAATTCCAATCCATCGGTTCAGACAGAAAGGACCAATGAACCAAAACCCCAACTGCGGAACTGTGTATCGGTATACGTGCAAACAATACCCGACTACGATGCCATGAAAGCTCGCTGTGATCTGTTTGGTATAAGCAGCGAGGAGATGATGAAAAAGTTTAGAGACCCAGATGAACAAAAAGTGTTTCTTCCCTTGGCGTACCAAAAGATATGCGGTATTGGCATAGCGGCATATATCAAAGCTAATCAGGAAGAAAAAGGGAAACTAATATGGAGGTCTTTTGTCGGCGACGAACAGAAGGTTGTTGATGCCGCATTATCCCTCTTCAACGCCATCATAGAGCACTCAATGCCCAATTACCCCGTCTTAGTCACAGAAGACGGAGGAGCCTTCGGGCTAAAAAACATATACAGAAAAGCCTTTGAGTTCTATCAAAAAGACAAACTAGAAAAAACTTCTATTTTAAGCAATAGTGCTAAAAAAGCACTAAAAGTCCTTTTTGATGATTCTGACCCTTGGGGGGACCGTCAGCCCAACTACCTCAAACTTCGTTTTGGGAAGAATATAGTAGATATCAGCGACAAATATTTTTCGACTAACAACAACTACGATGTTAAGACTGTTATTGGAGAACAGCTCTTTCTTGAGGGGAAGCTGGATAAATTAAGCGACCTTGTTTCTGATGCGGCTATTACAATCTTCAAGTCATACGCAATGATACAGGACCTTGTCTGCGACCTCCAACTGCCTGATTTTGTCTTTTCTATAGAGCAGTATAAAAATAAAGTTTTAAAAACAGAAGTATACACAGAACAAAAACAAAATATAGAGACCGCAGAAGAAACTCCCCAAAACGTACAAAAAACACAAACTGCAAAAACTGTTGAGCCTCAAAAAAGGAATTACAACAACTCCAACAGAACCTACTACGGGAAAAACAACAAATATACAAAACCATATAGCAGACGACAGCCAGCACAAGAGACAGTAGCCGTACCTAACATAGCCGAACGGTAATAACCGTCCACACTTGATATCATGTATATCATGTC
>NZ_DAITZW010000072.1:0-2817 GCF_036847465.1 Thermovirga lienii
CAGATACCCCAATAAATCTTCATTGGGCCTGAAATAAAGGCCCAAAACCTTCCCTGTGGCATCATCTATGGCTCCATGAAGACACAACTTGGAACATCTTCCCTCAAGCCAGTCATGGGGACTGGCATCGCACTGTACTAGCATGCCCTCCATAGGCATGCGCTTCCTGGAGCGCCTCCGCCTCGAAGCCTTATGAGTGTGTTTGTTGGGTATTGAGGCCTCTTTGAGAATGCGACCTATCGTCTTGGCCGACACAAATATCCCATCGTGCTCCCTCATCAGCTCTGACATGTGTTGGTAACTGGCTCCAACGTATTTACCCACTGCAAAACCTACTATGGCCTCTTTTACCTCTTTGGACGTAGCATGTTTAGGCTTCCTACCCCTGTTACCATGCGCCAACGCTGCTATACCTCTTTCCTTCACCCCTGCCTTCAGCCTTTTTATTTGACGCTCACTCAACCCTAATACACACGACGCTTCCTTCACCGTCACCCTGCCATCCAATAACTGCTCTACAACATATGCCCGCCTGGATTCCTTCTCATTCAAATATACGTCACCCCTGCTCATGGGGACATTTTCTCTGTCCCCTTACAGGGTGACAATATCACTGTCCGGTAACATAACACTTATTTTGTATACTTGACAAGTTTAATTTTGCGTTCTACCATATGCTTTAATTTAAAAATAGAAATAGATAGAAGGAGAGGTGTTTTATTCGTGGCTGAGAAAAAAGAACAAGGGGTTTTATCTTTCTTCATGAACTATAGTTGGTATCGGAAGTATCTACTTCCTGGTTTTGTCGCTCAATCAGTAATAATTGCAGGAGGGTATGGTACAGGACGAGAATTAGTCGAGTATTTTCTCCAGTACGGACCCACTGGGGGCTTGATGGGCATGGGGCTCACAACAATTCTATGGGCTGCCCTTTTTGCTTTAAGCTTTGAGTTTGCACGAGCCTTCAAGGCCTACGATTATCGTACCTTTTTCGAGAAACTTATAGGCCCAGGCTGGATAGCATATGAAGCTGCTTTTATTGTTCTCCTTTTCCTTATCATGGGAGTCATAGGAGCAGCCTCTGGAAGTATCCTCAGAGACTCCTTTGGCCTTCCGCCGATTGTCGGTTCTGGTCTGTTTCTCATTTTCGTAGCCTACCTCACCTACAGCGGCAGCAAGGCTATTGAGGTTGCTTTATCATGGTGGTCTTACGTTCTTTACGCTGTCTACATCATATTTCTCTATTTCGGGTTTACCCGCTTCGGAGGAGTCATTGCCTCAAACTTTTCTGCCGGTGTGGTAAACCCCGGATGGGCAATGGGAGGGTTTAAATACGCCTTCTATAATATCGCTATTGTTTCCACCGTACTGTTCACCTTGAATTACTTAGAGACCCGTAAGGAAGCTATCATCTCTGGCATAATAGCCGCTATAATCTGCATCCTGCCAGCGTTTTTATTCTACATTGTAATGGCTGGCTTTTATCCTGAAGCTCTTAGCATGGAGGTCCCAGCCACTGGTGCCATTGCAAAATTAGGAGTTCGATTCCTCCTACCTATCTGGCTAATCGTCCTTTTCGGAACAATGATAGAGACAGGAGTAGGATTCTTCCACTCTATCAATGAGCGAATCAATGCCACGCTCATCAAAAAGAGAGGTAAGGGCATGAGCAACACAGCTCGAGGCATCGTGGGAGCAACCTTGGCCCTTATAGGACTAGCTATTTCGAAGTTCGGCCTTATAGGCCTTATAGCTCAAGGTTACGGCACTATAAGCTGGGTGTTCTTTATATTGCAGGGCGTAGCGCTCTTTACCATAGGCATATACAAGCTATACAAACTGTCTAAAACAAAATCATAAATTTATCATCTATTGTATATAGCACAAATAAAAAAGGGCCTTCCCTGATTTAGAGAAGGCCCTTTAATTTAGGCCATTTTGAACCTTTCGAGAAAAACTTCCAGTTTGTCTGGGGATGGAACCCTAAGTCGAGCCGACCTATCGTCTAAATCAAAATAGCCACTCCCAGCTTCACAGGCGATCCCCACATCAGCCAGACGCTGAACTAGGTTCCTCGCCCCCTGCGAGAGTAGGAATATAGGAACTCGTTGATCTGTGTCCGCCACCGACCAGCCTTGCTTTTGTGAGACCAACTCTAAAACTCTAGGTTTTGCTTCTTTCACATAAGCCCGCACCTTCTCCAAAGTTTCCACATCTTTCAAAACTTCCAAGGCTAAGCAAGCATCCAAGGTTCCAATGACAAAGGGAGGCTGAACCTTCCTGTAAAGAGCCACAAGATCAGGATCACGACATATGGCATACCCAACGCGAATCCCCGCTGCTCCAAGCCCCTTAGAAAAGGAACGACAAACAACCAAGTTTGGGAAATCCAGTACAGCGGCCGATTCTTCATCAGGCAAAAAATCTCCGTAGGCCTCGTCGCAAATCACCCAGGTCCCAACTTTCATGGCAAAGTCAACAATATCCTTAACTGTATCCAGGGGAAGGACCTGGCCTGTCGGGTTGTGAGGCCGATCAATGTACAGAACGTCAGGCTTGGCCTTCAAGGCCTCTAAAAGAGCCCTCTTATCTATGGCATATCTGGGAGGCTCAAGTTTCACCGGCTTATACAAAGCTCCACAATACAAAGCCTGCAAAGCCGTATCGGTAAACTGAGGAGAAACACCTAACATAACCGAACCTGGACGAAGCAAAACTCTAAAGAGGCTCACTAAAACCCCAATAGAGCCTCCACCCACCAGTACTTCCTCTGGAGAAATTTTCCAAGAGCTGTGGGCCTTTACAATCCCCACCTTT
>NZ_DAITZW010000073.1:0-2769 GCF_036847465.1 Thermovirga lienii
CATTATCTCTTTCACTTTACCAAAGTAGACGGAACGAAATATAGGCTCATCTACACGGTGGGACCACAGAGAACCTTGACATGTTGAAGAAAAGCGAAGCCCAGATGGCCATAGCCATGTGTAACCTCACGGGATTCGCATACACCGGAACCAACAGATATGAGGGAAAACCCAATCCCAACCTCCGCTACGTCATAGGGTTGTGGCCTGAGGTGTCTCAGTTCGTATATGCAAAGTCCTCCGGAATCAAGGGATGGAGCGATCTCAAAGGAAAGAAGATAGCGGTAGGACCGGCTGCGTCAGGTACGGAGTTCAGCACCCGAACAATTCTCAAAGCTGTTGCAGGATTGACCTTTGACGATATAACCCCTGAGTACCTGGGATACAGCGAAGCTTCTCAGGCCTTGCAGAACGGTCGTATAGATGCAGCTCTCCTTGAGGCTGGATACCCCACGTCCGCGGTGACCGAACTTTATGCAGGTAAGACAGAAGTTGATATGCTCATTTTCGACGACGAGGCTAAAAAGAAGCTCTTTGAGGCTGCTCCTTGGTATGCTCCTGTAACCGTACCAGCAGGCACCTATCCTAAGCAGGACAAGGATCTTCCCTTGGTTGGCGTAAAGTGTGCCCTTCTAGCTCATCCCGACGTGAAAGAGGAAGTAGTGTATAACGCCCTCAAGGTCATATACGAGGATAGAGAGGATCTGCTTAAGGAGCACGCGGTCTTCTACAAGGTTGATTTCGAGAACCCCCTGGCAGGGCTTTATGGTGCCCCGCTGCATCCAGGAGCGGTCAAATTCTTCAAGGAGAAGGGCTTGAATATCCCCGAAGAGTTGCTTCCGCCTGAAATGAAATAATAACTGCAAGATGCAGTTATGGTTTGGCCGGCATGTATGTAGTTTTATGCTGCCGGCCTTTTTAATCTTAAAGGATGGAGAGGTAGATTCATGGAGTTCATCAAGAAGTTGATCCCTAAGGGAGAGCACATTCCAACTCGCCAATTTGCAGGGAAAATTGGCCTTATTGCCCTGATTTTGACCGTGGGTACATCTTTGATCCATGCATGGATGAATAGTTTTGGCCTTTTGATGGCCATAAAGATGAATGCCATACATTTAGGTACCGTCATGCCATTGTCTTCCTATACTATCCAGCCACAGCCAAATCTCCCAAGGACAGGCCCAGTGTGCTGGACTGGATTTTTGCCGCTTTGGCCCTTACGGGGGCTTTTTACATTCTTACCCAGTACGACAGGATTTTGGCGGCTCACTTGAACGTTGGGATTGCCGATTTGGCCATGGCGACGGTGACCATGCTCTTGTTGATAGAGGCCAGTAGGAGGGCAGTTGGGCTTCCTTTGACCATATTGAGCATAATCTTTGTTTTATATACTAAGTTTGGTCCGTATTTCCCGGGACTTTTTGCCCATCAAGGTTTCAGCTGGGAGAGAATAATAATAAGAATGGGCCTAACTGACGAGGGTATCTACGGTGTCTCCCTGATGGTTTCCTCAACCTACGTTTTCATGTTCATCTTGTTCGGAGCGTTTCTTGCAGCCACCAAGACCAGCGACTTCTTCAACGATTTCTCCCTGGCGCTCGCCGGCAAATACAGAGGGGGGCCTGCTAAGGTGGCAGTGGTCGCCTCTGCTCTGATGGGCAGCATCTCAGGCAGTGCCCAAGCGAACGTGGCAACCACGGGGGCGATAACCATACCTTTGATGAAGCGAGTAGGGTATGCTCCCCATTTCGCAGGAGCCGTAGAAGCAGCAGCGAGCACCGGAGGTATCCTTATGCCTCCCATAATGGGAGCTGCTGCGTTCATCATGAGCACCTTTCTTGGGGTCCCTTACGCTAAGATAATGTTGGCAGGCGCAACTCCTGCAATACTTTATTATCTGGCCATAATGTTCATGGTGGATCTCAGAGCGAAGAAACGAGGGTTGAAGGGGCTGAGTGCCAATGAAATTCCCCCGTTGAAGGAAACCCTTCTGAAGAGAGGGCACATGATGATTCCTCTTGGCCTCATAATATATTTCTTGCTTGCAGGATACACACCTCTGTTCTCAGCCTTTTTAGGGTTGGTGTCGGTCATAGTGTTGTCGTTCTTGCGCAAAGAGACAAGAATGTCACTGAGGGATTTCATAAACGCTCTTGATCTAGGAGCTCGTAGCGCAGCTCCAGTGGGGATAGCATGTGGAGTGGTAGGTTTTATAGTTGGCTCCGTTGGCATGACTGGAGTGGGCCAAATTGTGGCTCTTAACATAATAATGTTCTCCGGTGGTAAATTGTGGGCTGCTCTGATTTTGTGCATGTTTGCTGCTTTGGTGTTGGGAATGGGCCTTCCTGCAACGGCTTGTTACATAATAACGGCTACCATTGCTGCTCCAGCGCTCCAGCAGATGGGTGTGACTCCCATAGCTGCCCACTTCTTTGCTTTCTATTATGGCACTATGTCTGCTGTCGTACCGCCAGTTGCCCTTACCAGCTATACGGCAGCGGGGCTTGCGGGAGCCAAGCCAATGAGGGTTGCCATCCACGGGTTTGGTTTGGCCCTTTCGGGGTTACTTTTGCCGTACCTATTTGTTTACAACAACGCCCTGTTGTTAGTTGATGCCTCATTGAAAGCGTACCTTTTTACTGTATCCATGGCTTTGGTTGGTGTGTTCTCGTTATCAGTGGGCATTATTGGTATCTTGAAGACAAACATGCCTGTATGGGAAAGGGTTCTTTTTGCTGTTATAGGCATAGGGATGGTAAGTCCCCTTGG
>NZ_DAITZW010000074.1:0-2636 GCF_036847465.1 Thermovirga lienii
ATGGAGGCATAGTAGCTATCCAGGGCAACGTCCAGATTGACCTTTTCCCCTGCGCCTCTGCCATCACGCCCCGGCTCCTCGGTAAAGCGCTTGGGCAATGTATCATCTTTCCTTGTGAAGCCAAATCGAGCGTTGATCGCTCTCTCCAGGTTTATTACGGCCTCCGCCCTTTCCAGTAGCTCCTCCTTAGTTACGGTCCTACCTATAACGCAGCTCAACAGTTTCGCCCATGTGGAAGCCTTTATGGCTATGGTGATTGAGGCAAAAAGACAAACTCCCAACATATTGGTCGCCATGGAAAGTTCCTGGAATGGTTTTATCCATTCTTTGTTTCCGTCTTCCGCAAAGTGAATCTCCCCCTCTATGCCTAACTCCGGTTCTCTGTAACCAAAGGCGTCAATGGCTGAAGCATACGGCCGTAAGTGATCTGCTCCTCTGGGGGAAACCGCATGCACAACTGCCTCTCCTTTGCTTGCTCTGACGCCATCAGCCGCCATTTCAAGCCCCTTGACGTGCATGGCAGCTTGCTCTGCCTCTGCTCCCAGCTTCTGAGCAGCCCTCAACACTCCGTCAGCTAACAAATCTCCAAGCCCCTCGCGCCTGGCTATTTGGGGGACCAGATCCAGCATGCCCTTGACGTCTCCAAAGGTTACCTCAACTCCCCAATCTTCCTTCTTGAGTATACCTTTCTCAAACCACTCCATTGCCGTAGCTATCACCTGGCCTGTCGAAATAACGTCCAAACCCAAGTCGTTAGCCCAGTGATTTGCTGCCGCTATGGCTTCAATGTCGGTTATCTCACATTTGCTGCCAAAGGCAGCGACGGCCTCGTACTCTGGACCTCCACCTTCAAGCCCCTCGAAGGGACCTTTCTTAATGCGCGTGTGCCTACCACAAGCTATAGGACATCCATAACATGCATAAGGTTTCACATCCAGTATCTCGTGATAGGCTTTATAACCCAAAAGCTCCCGACTCTCCGGGAATTCATCGCGCTGCCAGTTTCTGGTGGGAAGGATCCCCAAACTCTCGATGGCATCGTAGAAGGAGGGAGTACCAAAAGGATGGAGTTCATTTTTGACGAATGCCTCCGAAAAAAGCTCTTCTCTCGCTGCCTTTGCTGCCTCGCTGAGCCCTTTGGGGTCTGCTATGGGTAGGGCTTTGGTTCCTCTGACAGCGATAGCTTTTAGCTTTTTACTACCTATAACTGCACCAGCTCCTCCTCGGCCAAAAGCTCTATGCTTGTCAGTCATTATTGCAGCAAAACGCACCAAGTTTTCCCCTGATGGCCCAATGGATGCAATTTGCCAACCTTCCCCACCTAAACGTCTTTTCAATGAATCCTCCGTATCCGAAACTCCTTTACCCCAAAGGTCATCGGCGTCAATTATTTTTACTTCTCCGTCATCTACTACCAAAACTTTAGGGGTTTCAGCTGCTCCCATAACGACCAAAAGGTCAAGACCTGCGCGCTTGAGGGCAGGACCAAAGTATCCTCCGGCATTTGCTGCCCCCATGGTGCCTGTTGCAGGAGAGCGGAAAAATGCGACGCACCTTCCACTGCAAGGCGCTACCGTACCAGAAAGAGGGCCTGTGGCAAATATGATTGGGTTTTCTGAACTCAAAGGATCCGGACCATCATAAGCTAGGTCGAAGAACAGCCTTGCTGCCACGCCCTCGCCTCCAACGTAATCCCTGAACCACTCTTCCGGAAGTTTGCGAACTTCGGAAGTCCCCTTGCTCAAATCCACAAAAAGAGCCCTACACCAATTGCCTTTCATGAAAGCTCCCCCTCCTTACCGATACTCCCAAAAATCAAACTATTCAAAATGCTACACAATTGTGCAAACAATAGTATAGCATGGTGAAGCAAAAAAACACAACGATGTTTATAGCGCTTTAAAATCCTTCTCAATTTCAAGATCCAGCTTACCTTGGACCTTAAAGTTAATGAAGTTCAAAATCCGCTAGCTCATAGTGGATGGAGCATTTTAAAGGTTACTTGGTAGGCCAACAGCTCAGGCTTCAGAAAGTTTTCGATTCAAAGGAGGAGACCTTAAATGGGTGCATATTCTTTGATGTACAGGGCTATAGCCAACAAAGAGGTGGATGTAATAGCCGACTATTCAACGGATTCCGGGATATCCAAGCTGAACCTTATCATACTGGAAGATAACAAAGAATTCTTCCCCGATTACAGCGCAGCTTACGCAATAGATATGGACACCTTGAAAAGTACTCCGCAATCCTACCCATACTTGAAAAGCTCAGCGGCAAGATAGACGAATCCACCATATCCTCCCTAAATGGGCGCTACGACAACGGCGAAGAGCCGGAGGACATAGCATAGGAATTCCTCGAAGAAATAGGGCTGATTGATTAGAAGAAACCTCAGCGATTACACAAAAAACGGAGTCGCCGGCGCATCTGGGCCAGCGGTCCCGTCCTTTTCCCCTCACGCAACTACATTAAGACAAGGACTTGCTCCCCAAAAGATCACGGCCACGTAATTAGCAAAAATAAAATTAGGCTTGTAAAACTTTGTTCTTGATACCTAATTTATGTGCCGTTATCATTCTCTTGAAAATGATTTTTCTTATCAGATACTTTGCAATTCAAGGAGGGTGTATATATGA
>NZ_DAITZW010000075.1:0-2616 GCF_036847465.1 Thermovirga lienii
TTTATATTATAAAAAAGGAGACTGTTCCCTATGAAATATATGAAATATAATAAATTTACTAAACTTCTTGTATATACACCTATGTTGATTGTGTGTTTGCTTTGGTCAGCAGCATCAGAAGGAGCAGTACAAGTCAATTTACATGCTCCTATCTATGCACAGTGGGTTGTTTCAGTAGAGAACGCCGCAAGTTGCCATAAAACTATGCTGACTACTCTCCTCGATGGGCCTAGGGAAAAATTTATCGATGTGTTGATGAGTGCCAGAAATATTAAAGAATGCGGTCAAGGCACTCTTAAACTGCTGCCTCAAGCTGTTCAGCAGAGCATAAACACTTCTTTGTGGGAGGATATATTCTTCTTAGTTCCTTCGACAAAAGGAATCTACTGGGTTCCGTTCAGCAGGAGAGACACTATTCCTGAACAAGAACAAGCAAAAATAGTTCCTGTTTTAAAATTGTTTGTTCCTTTTCCTACAGAAAACGAGAGCCTTTTGAGAAACAAGGCAATCGCCAGGATCAGACGCAGTTATCCCTTACTCTCTTCCACAGAGGACAAACAGGGAATCAATATACTCATACTTCCCAATGTAACACATATTCAAACGCTCTTGGAACAGACCATCAAGACACAACAAGACCTTCTTGCTGAGTGAAAAGGAGGAGATAAGGTGTCAGGCATAACATCAGAAATTATCTCCAAAGAAGATTTTTTCTCCTTATTATGGCAGAAGTGTGCAGCAGATTGGTATGTGGAAGTCAGAGGCACCAAAAACAAGGATTTTACAGGGAGAATATATAGCAAGTGGACGCCTATAGGATATTTGTCAGACTTCTTTTCCGAAATCGATAAATTAACCAGTTCGGTTCCTCACAGCATCCACTACGTTGTATGTCCTAGATTAGCCCCATCTGGCAAGAAACATATAAAAGGCGAAAGCAATCTGGCAGCAATACCTGCCTTCTGGGTTGATGTGGACGGAGCTTTCAATTGGGAGGACAGATATCTACAAGGAACGAAGGCTTTACAATTAAACAAGCTAGGCATAGTCCCCAACCTTTATGTTGTTTCCGGTTGGGGGGTCCATCTGTTTTGGCTGTTGGATACACCTGTTACAGACGGCACTCTTGGGGAAAGATGTAATAAGATCCTTGCCGCACTCTTCAACGGCGACACTCAAGCATCAAACTGGGCTCACACCCTCAGGGCTCCGGGTTCGTACAACTGTAAGGTTGTTCCCAACCGACCTGTTGTAGCTAAACTTATATCAGATCAAAGATACTGTACACAAATCTTTATTGAAACATTGGAAAAATTTACAAAACTCCTTAGTCAAAAAGATACAAAAAGGACACAAATAGATAAGGAGAAAAAAAGGGAAAAAGAAAAGATAAACCATAAAAAAATTACTCTAACCGATAAAAAAAATAAGCTGATCCAATTGCTACAACAATCAAATTGTATTATCATGCGTGAGGCTTTGGATCGCCCCACTAATCTCAATTATGTTAAGTGGTTCAGTATTGGAGCAGGACTTTATAAGGTTTTTGGGTCAGAAGCAGAAGAAACATTCTATGAGATATCAAGCATGGATACAGCACGGTATTCTAGAGAAGCGGCAGAGCGTAAATGGACAGATATCGTTCAATCTGATTATATGCCGTACAACTGTATAAAAATGGGCATAGATTGTCCGCACATGCCTCCTACAGGGACATGTAAGAATATAGCTATGTTTTTTAGAAGAATATCAAAACACTTATAACCTATTAGAGCATACATTTACAGATGTCTGTACACTTGACTCTTGTTTCTGTTTGTAAAAGTTTTGGCTGACAAACATAAAATACACATGATGCAAACATAAAAACGATATTTTTTATTGCACAAAGGTATATAATCTAGTATATTATATGTAGTTTTTGTAAGTTTTTTAGATTGGCTATGAAGTCTGTTGGAGAGAAAAGAGTGTCTAGCGCATCAGAAACACTGGAGGGATATGATATGACAGAAGGGAAAATGATAACTGCAGATGAGGTAGCGAAGTTTAGGAAGTTTTTGGACTTGTCTCAAAGAGAATTAGGGCGTCTTTTGGGAGCAACAACTTTAACGGTTGCCAACTGGGAGAAGAAGGGCTTGCTTGAAGGCAGGACTGGCTATTCGCAGCTACTGATGATTCTTGGTTTATTCAAGAACGCCAAAATGCAGCCAAACTTTATCAGCGTAGCGGCACTCCGCCGTATGCTTCATTTGTGCGCCAAAGGATTCCTATACTCCTACTTTGCTTCAGTCAAGGAACTTGCTGGGTTTGATTTGTCTCTCATCAAAAACCGTGATTTTGCAGGTTTTATGATTGCTCTATCTCTTGATATGTACATCAGAAGTTTAGGTAAAATGTCTCCTAGTCAAATGATCGCCTTGGAATTGGAAGCAGACACAGCAGAAGAGACTAGTTTAGTGACTTCGCCCAACGAGGTTCTTGCTGATATCTTGATCAATGGCGATGACATGTTTTAATATATTCCGGCCTGCTGAGTCTCAACATATTTGAGCATATCAAGATAATCTACTTTACCTCCTTTCTTTTTCGTTCTTCTTAGCATCCTGCCCCACCAAA
>NZ_DAITZW010000076.1:0-2604 GCF_036847465.1 Thermovirga lienii
GAGTGTTGGGAGTGGTTCAATGACAGATAATATCCATAAAGAAAAACGAAGAGCGGGGGAAATTCCCCCGCTTCTTTTTGTTTTGCCATATCCCTCTACCTTTCTTGAGACCCTTCCAAGTTTTGTGCTATTTCTTGTTCTAGCTGTTGGATAACGTCTAATACTCTGTCTCCGTAGTATTCCACTATAAACCACTCGTAGTCACGAGTGTCTATATTTTGTTTTCCTTTTTCTGCTGGATTGGCTACTCTGTATCTGAGTTTGCAGATTAGGGCGATATCACCGGCATCAAAGCGGGTGTTCCCTCTATTCACAGGGACAGGAACGCCTAAAGTTTTTTCCATATACTGGGCTGTTTCTGGGTAGCCTATATAGCTTTCTATCTGTGCGTTGTTTTGTTTGATGATCCACCGTGCTTCTTCTGGGGATATACTTCGACACCTGTAAAAACCTTCTTCAGGCATCATGGCCGAATTCATCAATTTTACAGTTAATTTTTTAATCATTTTCTTCCTCCTCTCAATGATCATAGAATATTCGCTACTGTTTACTTCCCAATTGATCCCTACAGTTGGGACAAACCAACTTTTTCTTCATTGTTACCTCTACCTCACTAAATCCGATGAAATTGCCTCCAGATATTCCTCATGCTCCGCCGAAACTTCCACATCTCTATCTTGTACATAATGCGGCCCCCTACAGTGGTAGCAGTTAGCCTTATCTATTGCTGCCTGCACAGCAGTACGGAATATCTCCACCTTTTTAGGGAGGCCCTTGCCGTTTCGGCGTTTCCATGTCCCGTCTGCCTCCACGACAATATCATCGGCATGCCAGAGGACCTGCTCTCTCAAATCAAGAGATAGAGAAAGGAACCTCTCAGTAAGACAAACGCTGTATTCGTCGCCGCTTCGAAAGGCATCTATCTCTACCCAAAAAGTATTGGGTTTTACACCAAACAGCGCATGTGTCCCGTTTGCTAAGTGCCCACTATCAACAACCTTGAAGGGCACAAGTTTCTCTCCGCTCGGGCCACAGATGATTGTACTCCTTCCTTCTTCTGTTTGCCCGCCTCCACGCTCAGCAAGAACAGCACTGAACGTAAAGCCCTTCACTCTCAGCTCTGGGACATATGCTTGGACAGACAAATACCCCGAACCGGGCAGAGTGTGCGTGACCTCAATCACCCGGTTCTCTGACAATTCTCCCGCAAGTAGGCTGTATCCCTCTTTAACAACCAGCTTTAGAGGGAACTTTTTTATTTTTCGAGTGATATCCAAGTGCTTCCAATACCCCTCCCTTACAAAAAACTGCAGTTGCGGAGGAAGTTTTACGTTTTTATCATAAGCCTTCCTCACCCGAACATTCACATCAGTCAACATAACATGATCCTGCTCCGCTGGATAATACCCACATATCTTTACCATCTTTACCCCTCCAATAAATTCCAATAAATTGTCGTTCTTAATAAAAGGATATTATTTTTTTGTGTTTTTAAACATTTTATTCACCACTCTTCGAGCTTTTTAATAACATACTGCTCATATATATCTGATGGTGCCAGCACACCCCAACTGCTACTGTACAGGACAGTTGGACTACTGATTATCAGAGCACCATCCTTTTCCTCTATTGTTCCCTTCAGAAGCTCTATGTCGTCGGTTTCTAAGTCGCTGTAAGCGGCATTTGGAAGCATTTCATACATATTGGCAAATGCCATAGGAATAAAAACTATGTTTCCTAATCTGTTATGCAACTCCTGCACACGGTGCAAATTCCCTATATTACGCAGATAACATACATCATCGCCATACTGAATCCACGAAGAAACTCTGTTTTTATCCAACAGATACACTACTCTTCTCTCGTTATGTAGACTGTACGATATTTCCTTGCCCCCAACACTAACATTGAATTCTCCTGTAAAGGTGTATGGGAGATCCATATTCACTTTTCCTTTAACAATATGGAACTTAATTCCTCCAAAAGAGGCTTTTGTCGTAAAAGAGTCTTTTATTTCCTCTAGCTCCATTCCTAAAGGCAAGCGATGAATTTTATCTCTGCGGTATGTGAGTACCAAAGGCCTCACATCCGATAAAAACCCCATATCGCCTGTGATTGGCTCAAGGTATCCGTACCTCACCAGCCAAACAGCTATGTCTACCTTATACTTATTTAAAATTTGATATACACAGTCTTTCTCAATAGTAGTAAGGGGTAGAGACTGTGCTTCCTCAAAGTGAGCTTCCCGGATCTGGCGAACAAAAAGCGGCTTTTTGAACCTATACCACCCTCCGCCAGTCATATAGACAGCGCCAAAATCGGCACAGCCCGACATTCCAGTCCACGTTGGAACATCAAGCTCAATTCCAAGAGGAATTTTTTCTGCCTCTCCTACTCCTGCTATAAATTCGAACCCCGCACCCGCCTTCTCATAAAAAACCATAAATCTAGCAAACCACCCTGAGCGATGTTGAATCTTACATCTACTGGTCATGCTGCCGCATTTGCGGCAGTAAAAATCTTTTTCCACAACCTTTACCTGTATATCTTCTCCTATTTTAACCATTTTATACCCCCTTGTGGTGTCTCACTATACAAAGTATA
>NZ_DAITZW010000077.1:0-2268 GCF_036847465.1 Thermovirga lienii
TGCATGAGCGCAGTCTACACACCATTGTGATATTACCATTTCCTTTTCATTGCCCCTTTCTTAAGAGCCTCTATAGTCTCATAATCTGTCAATGCTATCTTCCATTTGCCCTCCAGGTGTTCAAAGATGTTTAGAGGATTTTTGCCCATTGTCCTTTTGATGTACCTAAACGTTTCTGGCTTTTCGTTAGGCACAGGACCTCCAGCCTTTATCCAGTAAAGACATATATCGTAGGCTTCACCTCTTCTAATAGGGGGGCGTGGTGGCTTGTTCACAGTCTCGCCACGCTCAAGGGCTTTTCTTTTTTTCTCTCCAATGTAGCCATATTTCTTGGCGACCGCGTACACAGTTTGTAGGGAGCGGTGGGGCAAGTGTGACATCATCTCTGTTACACTCCACCCCTTCTCTACGCAATCTTTTATAAACTCATGCTCCCAATCAGCTATCGGTCTCTTCTGTTTCTTCTTTGCCACACACACCACCCCCTTTTGCGAATGATTTTGGTCGTCTCGGGTATGGCTTTTTGTTAATTACCACAAGGCTAAAGCTGCCAGCTTCCTTTCTAATCTTCTCATAACTGTACTCAAAAACAAAATCTCTTACAATTGCCAGCTCGTCTATCATTTGTTCGGTTAATTTTGGGTCGCAAGCATAGTCTATAGCGGCGTACATGTCGCTTAATATGTCATAGATTTGCCTCATCAGGGTGTTGTGAGTTTGTATCCTGGCTTTATATGCGGCGTATCCGCCCTTACCTACACTCATATCACCCACCCCTAGAATGGGATTTCTATTTCGTCTCCGCCATCCTTTACCCTGCTTGGGTCCCTAATGAGCTTGGCTTTTTCTACGTTAAAGGAATATTCGTAGGCTCCGCTCATGGGGTTTTTCCTTTTGGAGACGTAGCATTTAAACTCATATTGACATCCTTCTCTGACATCTTCACCACAATTGAACCAGTTTATGGGCATTTTTAGCCGCTCGTTGTCGAGGTCTTTTACCCATAAATTGACTCCTCTTTCTTCCTCACCAGATTTGTTCCTGTAGAAAAACTCTCTAGGCTCCTTTATCACTTCAGCCTTCACAAACAACCATGCCATTTTAAATCCTCCCTATGCAAACAGTTTAAGCGACTTCATGAAAATTACGGCAGGCAAGTAGGTAACTATCAATCCGCTAGCCACTAATAATACCGCCGTGCCAAATACCAACCAAAAGTTGCTCACGCTAACTGCTGATTTTATGTCTCTCCTCGCTATAAGGGCGGTCAAACACATCAGCATTCCCAAGCCAAACAGCACTAACCCCAATCCAGCCATTCCATAGTTAACATTAACAACCATTACTTACCCCTCCTCCCGAAAAATCCTGCATGTTCCTCTTCCAACTCTTCAAGCTGTCTATGCCCGCCTCTTTGCCAGTATAGCCAGCTTGTGCACCTACGCTCCATTACAATCAGCTCTCCCTCTTTCTCTGCTATTATCACTTCCCACCCACACCATGGACATTGTGAAGGATTACAGTTAACACACACCCTTTCTTGTTGCATATGCCGGCGAACATCTAGTGGCCTGATCTTCTCATATCCTACAGCGGTTGGGAACTTCCTTTTTAGATACTCTATCGCCTCCCTTTTAATACCTTCTTTAAATTCCTTGTAACTATCATACTCTGTGTATTTCTGAACAATATCTTCAACGAGAGCCTCCATTCCTTCGCCTGCATGTTTCATTCTTTTCCCTCGTTCCATCCCGTCCCCTCCTTGGCTTGCTTCTTTCTGGTTCTAGCCTTGCGTCGCTAATTTTAGGGGCCCTACGCCTTATATTGTCAGCTCTTTCTCTTACTTTGTCAACCCATTCTGGACCCAAAGTTTCATTTAAGATATCTATTTTAGCTAGGAACTCATATAGGTCCTCGGTCGCTAAATATAACTTGTCTCTGTGAAAGAATAGAGCTGGCAGATATCCATCATATGTGTTGACTTGCGCTTGCCTAAATGCCTCAAAGACATTCAACCGCTTTCTGTTTTTTGCTTCCACGCAGTATGGGAATTTTAAAGTCGAGCCGTTACGTATCCATAGGTCGCACCCCGGGGCGGATTTGCTACGCACGTTTACGTCGCCATCTGGAAGGTGTAAGGCTAACGTGATAACCTCTCTACACCAAAACTCAAACTGCCTGCCTTTATTCCGACCATTGCCCATATCAGCACCCACTTTCTTTATTCGACGTCGCTTCTCGGTTTGAACATCGGGCAAAAATTAGCGT
>NZ_DAITZW010000078.1:0-2138 GCF_036847465.1 Thermovirga lienii
CTTGCGGAGGCTACAATGATGGATGAGGCTCACCATGCACTAGTGAGGGGTGCCAAGGCTTTAGCATTTATGGCCATTGAGGTAATGATGGACGAAAAATTAAGAAGCAGCATAAGGGAGGCCTTTGAGAAGGAAAAACAGGCCTGATCATAAATAAAAGGAGGGATCCAATCTAGGTTGGAATCCCTCCTTTTATGTCTGCATTTAGGTGTTAAATAAATTCCTCCAGGCCAAGCTCCGCGAGTTTTTCCCTTTTTGGAATGCCTTGGCCGTCCCATCCCATCATGGAGTAACAAAGGGCTACGGCATCTTTAAACTCATCTTTTCCGATTGTGCTTCCCTTGAAAGCCCCATCGGGCAGAGGAGTATGGAGCCTCTCGGGAATGACATCGTCCCCCGATGTGAGTCCCATTTTCAAATTGAATAGCCTGGCAGCATTTAACCCCCGTTCTCCCATCTTCATGAGCTCCCACAGTGTTATGTTCCAACCTGTTGCCGCCTCCACCAGGGAGTGGAGCCTATGTATAGGGAAGTAGCTTCTTGGAGAGAAAACGAAGTAACAGCATCCCAAGTGGTTGAAGGCAGCCCAGAAGTACCATAGGTAGGTGATGGCCCTTATCTTCTCAGGTCCTAGATATGTTACAGGGAGAGGCTCCAGTATTCCCAGGGCCATAATGTCCTTCATGGGTCTGCTGTCCGGAGAAGCGAACAAAGGGTCGTGGGCAAACTGCATGTGGTCGGCCCCTGTGGGCGACAGGGCATATCCTATGGCGACGCCTTTTTCCCCCTTGGCTCATGCATGGGAAGCTCCTGCCCCTTGACGGTCATCAAAAATTTTTCACTTCCCTTGCCTACCTTCGCTGAGGCCCTTTTAGAGCCCTCGGCCAAAAGGTCTCCTATACCTTCCCTTCGGGCTATTTTCTCCAGTAGTTTGAGCATGCCTTGAGCGTCTCCGAAGCCGGAAACGATAGCTTCGTCTTTTGTCATTATCCCTTTTTCTACACATTCCATTAGCCACGCTATCGTCATACCTGCTGAAATAGTATCAAGTCCAAACCTGTTACAGAGCTCGTGCCCCTTGGTTACTGCGTCCAGATCATCTACACCGCACAGGGAACCCAAGGCCGCCATGGTCTCGTACTCAGGGCCGCCGTAGTTGGGGTCAGTATCGTACTTGCCTCCTCCGACCACTCGTTTGCAGCGCACAGCGCAGGCGAAGCACCCCAAGCGTTCCTTTAGGAGGGTTTCAGTCATTAACTTTCCGTCGATGGAGGATGCCCCTTCGAAGGTTCCCTGCTGAAAGTTCCTCGTAGGCAGGATTCCATCCTGGTTAAGCCTAGTTACTCCTCCTGCGGTGCCATGAACGTGCAGCCCGAAGGATAGAGGGTCATCCTTCCAGTTGGAGAACACTTTTATCATCTCCTGGTGAAGGACAGGGTCTTTCGGAGGTATGGCCTTTGGATATGGAGCAACTATGGCCTTTATATTCTTGGATCCCATCACAGCTCCCATGCCAGTGCGTCCGTTTACATGGTGCAAGTCGTTTATGACGCAGGCAAATCGAACCTGGTTTTCTCCTGCAGGGCCTATGAGTATGGCTGTTACCTTGCCGTGTTTTTCCCTCAATTTCTCCAGTGCTGGGCCTGTCTCAAGACCCCATAGATCCGTTGCGTCTTTGATTTCCACCTTTCCATCTTCAATCCAGATGTAGACGGGTTTTTCGGCCCTTTCTTTGAACACCAGAGCATCCACACCCTGGGCCCTGAGGGCTGGTCCAAAGTAGCCACCTGCGTCGCTTCCTCCAAACCCTCCTGTAAGGGGGCTTTTGGCGTAGATTCCATAGCGACAAGTACCATGGAAACCTAGGCCATTCAACAATCCTGCTGCTACTATCAAAAGGTTAAGAGGTCCCAGAGGATCTGTATCCTTTTCAATTTCCTTTAGCATTATGGGCAATGCAAGGCCTCTCATACCACCCCATTTCCTTGTGTATTTTTCATCGAGGTGTTCCATTGAGACCTCTTTGCTTTTCAAGTTTATCCATGCCCTTTTTGCCTTGCCAAAAGACATAAAAAGCACCTCCCTTTCTTTTTGGGTAAATGGGGACTGCTGCGTTAATGATATATAGTACATAGACA
>NZ_DAITZW010000079.1:0-2051 GCF_036847465.1 Thermovirga lienii
GATAAACAGCAAAAATAATATGGCTAGTAGATGGGAGGGAATATGATGTATCAGTTTAATTTCCCTCCCATGATGCTGTAGTGAACTACAATAAGCCGCCTAACGGCATATTAAACCTAGACTCCTGTGCTGCATCTCTATTTTTGCTCTTACTGTGATGAAGTGCCCAAAATATCTCATACTCCTGCATAGCGGAACGGACTGCCTCGCTATTAGGGTCCAAGTCTTTCTGTGGAATGTTCATATCTACCAGAGCCTCCAACCTACCCAAGTCATATAGATCCTGTCCTGCCTGCAGCGGGACATTTGGAGACAACACTACTCTATATATCTCTTCAGAAGACAGGTAAAACCTGTTGTTGCTGAAATTGCCCCACTTGACGCCCGTCTGTCCACGGAGCCTCACCAATAGCTCAGACAAACCCCACTCTGTAAAAAATATTTCTACCATCTCCCAAGGCTGTCTGCGTACTAATCCAGCTTTGCCTTCAGCGGCTCCATACAAACTGACAGTTCCATCATTTTCAATCTTCTGTATAAGCGTAAAATAAGCCGATTTGTCAGCGTACTTTTCATCGAGATAACCAAGCCAGTAAGTCACGTCTAGCAGCATAAACTTGGGACACACGCCCTCAGACAAAACCTCTCCATTGAAAGAGACAAACTTCTGCTTGACTGTTCCTTCATTGCCAGACGCCAAAAACACGACTCTCTGCAGGCAGGGGACAGACTCCATAACAGAGGAAACCAAGGAGCTGAAATCATCTTCCTGAAAAACTCCTGCTGCGTCCCAGCAATTAAAAAATCTGCCTGCCAACATACCTGTTCTATACTGCTGTACTGGCGAAACCTGCGTCATATATATCCCTCCTGTGGCGTATGTCTAATATAAATATATATGGTGAAAAGAAACAAAAAACTTATATACTTAAATATAGCAAATGTAACACGCAAAGACATATTTCAAGACAGGCGTATACAGAGGAGGGGATATTGTGAATAAAAGGGTAGTTGCTTTTCTTACGTCACTATTTTTTACGGTATTGTTGTTTTCTGCTTCTGCAATGGCAAATACGGCATCTGATCTAATCCTTCAAGAAGCAGAAAACGAAGCAACCCAGCTTGAGGCAGTTCGGTCTGCTCTGCTGTTGGACTACAGCGACAACTACAATCAATATTTGACGGACTACAAAAACTGGCTGACGACTGGCTCAGGATCAGAGCCTACAGAACCTCTGATAGGTAGAAACTCCAGCGGATCTCTGAGTTGGAGCGGAGCTTTGAGCTACCTCCCCAGCGGATTTGGAACTGCCAGCGGAGCTGCGCTTACCAGAAGCGATGGAGTACAGTACACTCTTCAGGCTACAGGAGACTACGTCACAATTGTTACAAGTAACATTCCTGCGGCCGCTGCAGAGCTAGTGCCTAACTACATGCCTCTGGCGACCTACGACTCCGGCACAGGCAGCGTGAGTCTTTTAGTGACGCCTGAAACATCGGGTGTTGCGATGGAGATGCTCAGCGATGTGATGGACAGCTACGTCAGAAGAGATGGAGCGGGCAGTCCCACATTCTACGATGGAGCTCAGGTTACTCTGGGAACTGGGGCAACACTGAAATGGAACAACAACGACGGCCAGATACAGGGAGTTGCCCTCCTAGATGGAAGCAACTTGACAGTACAGCACTTGGACACGCTGAGTTTTGGTACTGGATCTCTGGTCTTGTCACAACCTAGTGCAGGGAGGCTTGCAATTTCCGGTTCTGGAGGAGACCTATATATAACAGGTCCTGCCCTATCTACCTCAACAGGGGACCTGCTGATTGACAGCAGTACGATTATAGCTACTGGAGAAAAACTGTATCTGGGAGACAAAACGGCCCCTGATACATACAGCATGAGTACTTCTGGAGGGGCATTACGGGTTGAAAACTCAACAGGATACGCAACCTTCAAAAGGACGGGTAATCAGCTCCAGATTGATACAGACGCCAGCGAAATATATTTGGCGAAGAACTTGAGGGTATCCAGAGTAATAGGTACAGCGGAC
>NZ_DAITZW010000080.1:0-2040 GCF_036847465.1 Thermovirga lienii
GGAACAGTTTACAGTATGGAGACTGGTTTTATTCCCCCTGATGGAGATAGCGGAGATGAGTTTTTGTAGTGGTTTGTCGGAAAAGGCAAGAATAGGTGGGACGCTTGTTTGGTATTACTTTATATGTAAAAGACAGGTGTGGCTTATGGCGAGGGGGATCGAACCCGAAAGGAGCGACGATAACCTTATTATGGGTAGGTTGCTGAGTGAGCGTGCCTATGAGCGAGAACGGCATAATGTAAAGTTTGGAGATAATAGTTTTGATATAGTGAGAAAAGAAGAGGGAGTCGTTGTAGTAGGAGAGATAAAAAAGAGCAGCCGTTTTGAGCAAGCGGCAAAAATGCAGCTTCTTCATTATTTGTATGTACTACAGAAAGATGGCGTAGAGGCAGAAGGAGAGTTGCTGTTCCCAAAAGAGAGGAAAAAAGAGTGGATCAAGTTGGAGCCGGAGGCAATTGGTTTGTTGGAGCAAATATATGAAGATATATACAGGTTGGCTGAAACTGTTAGCCCACCGGCTTTAAAGAGAAACAGATATTGTTCTGGGTGTGCATATAGATATTGGTGTTGGAGTTAGAAATGGGAAAAACTATATATCTATTATCTTCTGGTTCTTTAAGTAGGAAGGATAATACCATTGTGGTAGAAAATGATGATGGCAGGCGTTTTATCCCTGTTGAGACCACCGATGAGATTTTGGTCTTCGGAGAGGTGGACTTGAATAAGAGGTTTTTAGAATTCGCTGCTCAATCGGAAATAATCCTCCATTTTTTCAACCGTTATGGATATTACGTGGGAACTTATTACCCTAGAGAGCATTTGAACTCAGGGGCGGTAATCATAGCTCAGGCCAGGCATTACTTGGAGCTAGACAAAAGACTTGCTCTGGCTAAGCGGTTTGTGCATGGCGCAATCTCCAATATGGAGAAAGTGATATCTTATTACGCAAGAAGAGGGAAAAGCGAGCTTGAGGGAGCTAACGAAAAGCTTGCGGAGTTTAAAGACAACTTGGAAAGGTGCAGTGATATAAGTGAATTAATGGGGTTAGAAGGCAACGCGAAAGACATATATTATTCGGTCTTTGATGAAATTACTGAAGATGAAGAGTTTGTGTTTGAGAAAAGGACCAAGCGACCACCAGCCAACAGAGTAAATGCCCTTATTAGTTTCCTTAATAGTTTGTGCTATATTCTTGTTTTATCCCAGATATATCGCACGCACATGGACCCGAGGATAGGTTTTCTTCACGAGAGTAACTTCCGTAGATTTAGTTTGAATTTAGATATAGCTGAAATTTTTAAGCCCATTTTGGTTGACAGGCTGATTTTTTCGCTAATCAATAAAAAAATGATCCAAAAAAAGAGTTTTTCCGAAAGAGGCGGAGGTCTTTATCTTACCGATAAAGGCAAAGAAGTGGTCCTGAAAGCATGGGAGGATAGGCTTCAATCCACGATTGAGCATAAAGGATTGAGGAGGAATGTCAGTTATCGAAATCTAGTAAGGATGGAAGTGTACAAGGTAGAAAAGCATGTTCTAGGAGATAAGCTGTATGAGCCTTTTGTGGCAAGGTGGTAGGAATGTTTGTGATAATGGTGTACGACGTAGGGGAGAAGCGAGTCGCAAAAATGTTGAAAACTGGTAGAAAATATTTAAGCTGGGTTCAAAATTCTGTTTTAGAAGGGGAGCTTTCCCCAGGGCTTTTTGCAAAGCTAAAAGCCGATGTTTTGAAAGTGATGGACAAAGAGCAAGATAGTGTTATTTTCTATACTTGGAGGGTTGAGCGGTACTCCACTAGGGAAATATTAGGGGTTGAAAGGGGAGCTAGTGGTCCCTTTATCTAGTTGTGTCGACCTCCAATAGTGCTGAAAAACCTGGGGGTAGACAAAGGGGTTGAGCCTTGGATAAACGTTGTAGCTACTGGTTATGGCTCAAAAATAGGACCTTGAAAATAGAATAAATCTATGGAATATTATTGTAGAGAGAAACTAGAATACGGCTAGAAGAAAATGGGTTTTAGACCTTCCTATAAGGGATGGAAAC
>NZ_DAITZW010000081.1:0-1827 GCF_036847465.1 Thermovirga lienii
TCATGCCTTTGAGGGGTTTTGTTGGGTTTTGTCCTTTGGATATGAGCCAGAATCTTGTGGTGTTGTGAGAGTGGTCCTGTATGTTTTTTGCCAATATGTTCAAGTTGTTGAGCTCTGCTGCTAGGGGAGTACATACGGCGGCCAGGTTTTCATCTTTTGCTGCTTCCATTGCGGCAGCACTGGTGCTAGTTGTGGTTTTTCTGGGGCACTTAGGCAGATTCATGGAAAGCCAAACTTTACACTGAGCAAGGGCCTGGGGGTGAGAGCGCACCTCCGTTACTTGGGAAATGCTTTTGCTTTTGCTTGCCAGAACATGGTTTATGGGAAGCATTATCTCCATGGATATGGAAACGTCCTGGCTCGTGGATGCGAAGGCGTCAAGGGTGCCGTATACTACTCCCTCTATGGAGTTTTCTACCGGTACTATGCCAAAGGGGGAGGACTTCCTGTCGACAGTCTGGAAGATGCTTTCTATGTCCTCTAGATATTCGAGGTCGATACTTTTCCCTAGACAAGCATAAGCTGCCTGTTGAGAGAAAGATCCCTCTGGCCCTAGGCAAGCTACTTTCGGCCTTTCCTGGACGGCTCGACACAGGGATATGATCTCTTTCATTATGCTTTTGATCCCTTCCGGGTCCAGGTCGCCGGACTGTTCAGTTATTCTTTCTATGACCTCTTGTTCTCTTTTGGGATCCAGGACAGCCTTTTTGTCTTTGAGCTCGCCTATCTTTTGGGCTACTTCTACACGCTGTTTCAAGAGCTGCAAAAAGGCCTGGTCAATCTGGTCTATTTTCTGTCTCATCTTCTCTATTTCTCTTTTCCTCTCCCAGTTCAAGGCCATCCCCCCAAAAACAGGCGCTGCTTAGTTCGTTGCGGAGATTTTACTTCAATGGAATGGATATGGCAAATTCAACAATGAAAGGGGGCAATCTATATGCCCCCTTATGGTTAGTTTTTAGATGAGATTTTCCACTCTGGGCGCCTGAAAGCATGTATGATGAGGGGGATACTAGTGAAAACAATGGTGCTTATGATGACCAAGATCGTGTAGAAAGCGGGAGAGCCTACGGGAAGCTGGCTTGGTGGGAAGAAGGCCACGATGAAACTGAAAAACATGGCCGAAAAACCTACGCCGCTTACTATCCAAAGTCCCGCTTTGCCTTCATTTTCTCCCGCCATTTCCACTTCAAGGCCAATCCGCCCAACATTGCCGCCTCGCTGGAGCCAGTGGTTGAGCACCCCAGAGTGTTGGCTGCCTCGGGGGAGTGCCAAAGATCCGCCAACATCAACACGCATCGCCTTTCTATCTCCGCCGTGGATGGATATTCGTCTTTGTCTATCATGTTTTTATCAATGGATAGGTCCATGAGTTTGTGTACCTCTTCTTCTACACAGGTCTGGCAAAAGGTAGCCAGATTTTGACGGGCGTTGCCGTCCAGCAAAAGCTCGTCCTTGATCAAGTTGTATGCCACATCAGGGCGCATCTCGCTTTTGGGCAGTTTGTACTTGGGTACTGGGGATGTGATTCTGGGGGACTCGTAAACCTCCGAGCTGAAAACTGACGGAGCCTTCTTCTTGTGAATTGTCATAAAAACCCCTCCTTTTTGCACCACGGTCTAATGCATAGCTGAGTAAACGAAATATTACGATAAGTATAAAGGGTTGGATAATGTTTTTCTACTGTACTGCTTTATGCTTGGTTAAAAGTCCTCTATGATTATGATGGAGTAGCAAGCTGGAACAAATCTAACTCGGCTACAAATAAAAGAGGATTCTGTAAGGGGCCACAAATTGCTTCCGTTTAATTAGTTGAAGGAGATGGTGGGA
>NZ_DAITZW010000082.1:0-1792 GCF_036847465.1 Thermovirga lienii
ATAAGACCATTACCAGAGACCAAAACAAATTTACACAAAATATAGGACTTGACCGGGCTTCAGTATTTGACGGCCAACTTCATTTTTGTGACATCTAAGGAGTGATGCAGGTGAAAAATATATCCCAATCAACCAAGGAAACTTTGCTGAGGCTTCAGCAGAACGAGATAACCGAACATCATATTTACAAGCTCCTCGCCCGCAAGATGAAGGGCGAAAACCAAAAGGTCCTGTTAAAAATAGCATCCGACGAAAAACGCCACGCAGAAACGTGGAGAGCCTACACCGAGACTGCCGCAAAGCCCAACATGCTAAAGGTCTTTTTTTATTTGGTGCTGGCCTTTTTGTTCGGGGTAACCTTCGCGATAAAGATAATGGAGCGAGGCGAGCAATCTGCAGAGAAGGCTTATCAATCCATTGCAAAGGAGGTTCCCGAGGCGGAGCAGATCGCAAAAGAAGAGGACGAACATGAAAAAGCCCTGATAGATATGCTTGACGAAGAAAGACTTAAATACATTGGTTCCATGGTCCTGGGGCTAAACGACGCTTTAGTTGAGCTTTCTGGCGCCCTTGCGGGGTTTACTTTCGCCCTCACGGAAAGCCGGCTAGTAGGTGTCGCGGGCCTTATAACCGGAATCGCCGCTACCCTATCCATGGGGGCATCGGAATATCTTTCCCAAAGATCTGAATCTGGAGAACTTCACCCCCTTAAGGCAGCCATTTACACCGGGATCGCCTACTTGATAACGGTTACCCTGCTTGTTGCCCCGTACTTCATAGTTTCCAACGTCTACCTTGCCCTGCTTTGGGCTCTTTTCGATGCATTTTTGGTTATACTGTTCTTCTCCTACTTCGTTTCGGTAGTTAAAGACAGTCCCTTCAAGCCAGCCCTGCTGGAAATGACCTGTATAAGTTTCGGGGTAGCTGCGGTGTCCTTCGGTATTGGGCTTCTTGCAAGAAGGTTCATACCTGTAGACCTATAATTATAAAGAGAAGAGGAGGGAGATTTATGGAAAAGCCTGCTAAAACGGATTTTCCCGTAGTTGAGCTTGTAAGGGACCGATGGAGCCCCAGGGCCTTTAGCGATTACCTGCCAAGCTTCGAAGAGCTGGGATCACTTATGGAAGCTGCTCGATGGGCAGCAAGCTGTTACAACGGCCAGCCTTGGCGCTTTATATTGGCCCGAAAAGATCAAGAAGAGCTATACAAAGCCATATTTGGTTGTTTAGTCGATAAAAACCAAGAGTGGGCATATCAAGCACCAGTCTTGGGTATACTAGTGGTCGCTAAGACCTTCGAGCACAATGGGAAGCCAAACCCCTGGAGGGACTTCGACTGCGGGCTTGCAATGGGTCAGCTCGCATTGCAGGCCGAATCTTTGGACCTCAAGGTTCACATGATGGCAGGATTCCACAAGGACAAGGCTAAGGAGACCTTCAATATACCTGAAGAGTTCGAGCCACTGGTTGCGTTCGCAATAGGCAAGAAAGGCGACCCAGACACCCTGCCTGAGGAATTGGCCGAGCGGGAAAAAGCCCCAAGGGAGCGCAAAAACCTAAAAGAGCTGGTCTTCGGCAAAGAATGGGGCAAGCCCGCTGAGTGGCTTGAATAGCCTCGAGCTTGCCCTTTGACTCTCTAGGAAGGCTTCTGATAGGGCCTTCCTAGAGTTCTATCCAATCCAGCCCAAGCCTGCACAAGGTTTCCTTGGTAGGCAAACCAGTTTCCTTATCCCAGCCCATGGAGGCATAGTAGCTATCCAGGGCAACGTCCAGATTGACCTTTTCCCCTGCGC
>NZ_DAITZW010000083.1:0-1744 GCF_036847465.1 Thermovirga lienii
AGCGACGAGGAGGCAAGAAACCACAAACCCAAGATCGTCTTCGTCGACGAAAAGAACAGGCCGAAGGCATAATATGAACCATTTGCCCTCTTGTGAAGGGATTTTGTGATGGATGGAGCAGGGATGTACAGGGAAGGCACTTTAGAATGGTGGAAACACGTTGTAGATGTGGATGTCCTTGAGGGGATCGTGGAGAACTTTGCTGTGTCCAACAACTACGCAGCCATATTGACCACGCCTGAAGGGATACCTGTCACAAAGCCCTGCAATTTCTCTAATTTCTGCAAGATAGTTAGATCCATAGATGGCGGGGAAGTATGCCGTAAAAGCGATGCTGAAGGCGGCAGGAAGGCCATAACCTCCGGTGGCGTAAAGATATACAGGTGCCATGCCGGGCTGATAGACATGGCGGTCCCCATAATGCTTAGCGAGGACAAGACCGTTGGCATATTGCTTATGGGGCAGGTAAAACTCAGAGAGTACACCCGCAAGGAAGTTCAGGAGCTGGCTGATCAGTTTTGGCACTTCGACCAACGAGAAAAAGAAAGGCTTATAGACAATTTCCTCAAGATACCTGTGGTTGATGAAGAGCAGCTTAGAAGAAGCGCCATGCTGCTCAAGCTAGTGGCTTCCCACATAGTCACCATATGCGAGAAGCACCTTTCTGAGAGAAGGTTCCTGGAAAAGGGAATAGCCATAATGAAAAGGAAAGTAAACAAGGAAGCCCTCGAGAGGAACCTGAAACAGGCACAGGTAAGGTCCTTGCAGAACAAGCTGAATCCCCATTTTATCTTTAACACCCTCAACGTCATATCCCGCTTGGCCATGTTCGAGGGAGCCAAGCAAACCCAGGAACTGACCATAAAGTTTGCCGAGTATTTGCGCTATGTATTAGGAAAGCAAAAGCGTGGGAACTTTGTGAGGCTCAAAGACGAGCTGGATTGCATCAGATGTTTCCTGGACATATACAGGTCCCGATTCGGAGAGCGGCTTTCCTATGAGATAGATGCCGAGCCGGAGAGTTTGGGTGTGTTTGTTCCTTTCATGCTGCTCCAGCCCGTGGTGGAAAATGCCGTCGTCCACGGCGTGGAGCCTTCGGTGAGGCCCGCCTGCGTCACCGTAAAAAGCTGTATAAAAGGGGACTATTTATGCTTAACCGTAAAGGATGACGGGGTAGGCTGCGATACAGAAACGCTCAAAAAGGGAATAGGCCTAAGCAATTTGGAGGAGAAAGTAAGGTTATACTTCCGGGAGAGGGGCTGTATAGACTTTAAAAGCACCCCAGGTGAAGGGACAGAGGTCCAGATAGTGATCCCACTAGTCAGGGAAGAGGAAAGATAAGATGACACCCAAAAGAACAAACACCTACAAACTGCTTATAGTAGAAGACGAACCCCTGGAGAGCAAGGCGCTGAGGTTTGTGTTGGAGAAAAACTTTGGCGGCATGTTTGAGATAAAGGAGGCCGACGATGTTTTCTCTTTCGAGGAAGCGGCCCTTCAATGGCTTCCGGAGATCGTCCTGCTGGATATTCGCGTTCCTGGAGGAAGCGGCCTGTCTCAGCTTAGAAAGCTGAGGGAGGAAGGATTCCGCGGAGAGGTCATAGTTACCACTGCCTACGATGTCTTTGAGTATGCCCAGGAGGCGGTGGAGCTGGGAGTAAGCTCCTTTTTGGTCAAACCCCTTTCGGACAGCAAGCTTGTGGAGACCATAAAGAGCGTCGTCAAGAATATAGAGGATAAAAGA
>NZ_DAITZW010000084.1:0-1674 GCF_036847465.1 Thermovirga lienii
CACATGAAACGACAATGTTAACACCTATATCATCTAACCCCACATTTCCTGGAAGGGTGGGACCAAACAAACCAACGGCAGGAAGGCCTATCAACTTAGCCATGTGCAGAAAACCTGTGTCTCCTCCTACGGCAGCATCACATTCCATCGCAAGCGCTGCAGTCTCCACCAGGTTTAACTTTCCTACCATGTTGATTACTTTAAGCCCCTTGGAACTTCTCACTATTTCCCATGCCAAGTTCTCCTCTTCTTCGCCATGACCCACTAAAACCATGGACCACCCTAAATGTCCCAATAAATCAGAAAGCTCTATCCATCTTCCAGCAGGCCATCTTTTAACCGCCTTGCTTGCCCCAACAATGGAAAAAAGCAGAGGGCCATTTACCTTCTCCCTTATGCCTTTGGCTTTTTCCTCTGCTTCCTTCGTAACATAGATCCAAGGCCTTTCAAATTGCTTCACATCCAAACCTATGAACTTGCCAACATCTTCCGCGTTGTGAGTATATGCGAAATCAGCCCAGCGATGAGCTCCCACACGTACCGGAATGCCGGAAAGCAAGGATAATAAAGCCCCTCTATCTGTACCTTGGAAGCACAGCAATATGTCAAACTTGCGCTTCCTAATTTCTGATATTGCTTTTATAAAATTCAAATTTCTTGCACTTTGCTCCCATACTATAACTTCATCAACATAGGGTTGACAGCGAACCAATTCATCCCAAGGATTACAGACAAACCAGGTTAGGTGAATGTTAGGGTATGCATCCTTAAGCGCCTTGGCATAAGGCATTACCCTGAGGACATCACCCATGGCACTATATCTATTCAAAAGAACTTTCTCGCTGCCCGATATCAGGCCTCTTTCAAAAACCATGCCATTGAACTCCTAAACTTATGTTCTTTTACGACCGAGCAAATCTAGGTAGACCTCTTCAATGCGAGAAGCCATCTCCCTCACAGTAAAGATCTTACTCACTTCAAACTCGGGGAAGGCAATCTTCCCCTCGAAGATTTTTCTTAAGCTCTCCTCCCAAGCCTTTACATCCCCAGGAGCTATAAGGCTGCTCTTGCGGGAACCAATAACCAGTTCCCTGACAGGAGGAATATCCGAAGCCAATACGGGAACTCCCATATAAATAGCCTGCATGAGGACAAGGGGCATGCCCTCCTCCAAGGAAGGAAACACAAGGCACGAACACTCTTTCATCCATTCCTCAGTATCGTTCCTAAAACCATGAAAATTAACTCTATCCGCTATGCCATACTCCTTTGCTATGTCCTCAAAAACTAAACGATGCGGGCCATCCCCTAAAACATCGAGCTTCCATTCATAGGACTTCAAACTCCCCAGGGCCTTGAGAACCACATCTAGCCCCTTCACCTTGGACAAGCGTCCAACAAAAAGAAAATTTCTAAAGGAACCTTTTCCTCCTTGCCACTTGCTGTAGTCCTTAGGTAAACCGTTATATATCACTCGGGTATTACCTGGCAAAAACTCCTCAAGATGCTTCAAAACCCCATTACTTACGCAAATGGCGGCATCCGCCCTTTTTAAAGGATACAAGGCTGCATTTTTGCTGTAGTTTGCATGAGCTGTCACTACCCATGGAACTTCACTGAAAGAACTGCTCCACCAAGCAATCCACGCGGGAACCCGGGAATGGGCGTGGATCA
>NZ_DAITZW010000085.1:0-1646 GCF_036847465.1 Thermovirga lienii
TGAAAAGGCATACCACATCCACATTTTCAGGGACCTCACTCAATGAGGAGTAACATAGAAAACCTAGCACCTCTTCCCCTGCAATAGAGGGGTTCACGGGGTACAGGTCGAAATTTTGTCCCTTCAGGTATTCCATAACGCCGAAGACTGGCCTATCCTGCTTCTGAGAAGCGCCTATCACGGCAACCTTACACGGATTGCACACGTAGCTCTCTATGATCTCTTCCATGTTCATTGACTCTCACCTCTTTAAGTGCAGTTATTGAAATCAGACGTCCCAACTGTAACTGTTTCCGCTACGCGGAAACATTCTTAACCTCAGGTGGACCATAGGCCTTCGAAAGGCGCCATCATTATCGTTTGGGGAAGTTCTTTAAGTTTAACCTTGATATCCACCGTCGAGGTACTTCCTGGCTTTAATTTGGCTTTGGGGCCCCTCAAAGGAACTTGGCTCAGCTGCTTACCCTCTACGTCGTAAAAACTAACGATCACTCCAGGAGCCGTAAGGTCCCTATCTGAAATGTTCTTAACTACAACCTTACCATTAACAGTCCCATTCTCAATGTCAAACTCCCAATTGGCGGACACTATCACCAAGGACATGTCCTCCGGTACTGTACATGTGCCGGTATCAGCTGCAAAACCTGTCCCTGCTGCCAACAGAAAAACTAGGCATGCCACACATACAATTAGCAACTTTTTATACATGATTATCATCCTTTCTATTTTTCATTCTAGAGGTTGGCATTATCTCCGCTTATTATTATAATAGGTTTTCGCGTATAATGGTTAGCGCGGAGGGCTGGCCGAGCGGTCGAAGGCGGCTGACTTGAAATCAGTTGAAGGGCAACCTTCCGGGGGTTCGAATCCCTCGCCCTCCGCCAGAGATATAGTCCTCTCGCTTCCTACTTAATTTTAAAACAACCCCTGCAATTTTAATCCCTCAGTATGCAATCAGGTCACGGCAATCTCTACTGTTCCGACAAACAGAGTGTTTTACAAATATAACAAGGTCGAAAAGGGTTGTCTCTCCGGCAAAACAACAAATGCCTTGGCAAATTGCACCCATATAAAACCTAATTTCAATATTTAGTGCTATTATATTTAGTAGAAAAACGCAGCAAATTGCAAAAACCAAGGCAGGTGAACTTCATGGCATGGGTTATGAGTCAAAGTGGGAAAGAAATAATGAACTGCGTGGCATTCCGTATCAAACGCCTGGAAGGATACAAAAAAACATTCATCGAGGGACAAATTAGTAACAGCGACACCTTCCATATCTTGGGTGAATTCGATTCGGAAGACGAAGCGATATCCATCTTTAAAGAGCTATACAAAACTCTTTCGTCCTCAGAAAACCCTTCTTTCGACTTCTCCAAACAACTTCCTAGGACCTAAAACGTCGTCAACAAAAAAGGCCGGAATCAGCTAATTAAGAGCTTCTTCCGGCCTTTTTGCAACTTGGCCTTCAAAAAATATAAACCTAACCTAAAGAGTATCAGGTTGAGGGTTTTCCAGGGTCTTTTTATTCCTCCAATAGTGCTGGACGACCATTCCCGTAAAAAGCACCAACCCCGCGAGTTTGTAAACTCCAAGGGGACTTACCATCCCTATGCCTATAACAGCAAAAAGAACCCTTTCCCATA
>NZ_DAITZW010000086.1:0-1573 GCF_036847465.1 Thermovirga lienii
TATGGGAAAGGGTTCTTTTTGCTGTTATAGGCATAGGGATGGTAAGTCCCCTTGGGGTTTACAAACTTGCTGGGTTGGTGTTTTTTATTGGCATGGTGGTTCAGCACTATTGGAGAAATAAAAAAACCTAGGGAACCCTCAGACTGACACCCCTTAGACCTATATTTTTTGAAGGTTAGAAGGTTAAGTTATAGAAAGGCCGGAAGAAGCCTACGGCTCGTTCCGGCCTTTCTTATTTGTGAAGTTTTAGCCGCTGTGAATTTGTTTAGAGAAGTCAAAAGAAGGGTTTTCTGAGGACGAAAGGGTTTTGTACAGTTCTTTGAACGTGGATATTGCTTCATCTTCTGAATCAAACTCCCCCAAAATATGGAAGGAATCACCGCCGATAATTCGTCCTTCTATGAATGTTTTTTTGTATCCTTCAAGGCGTTTTATGCGGAAAGCTACACAATTCATTATTTCTTTTCCAGTTTGACTCATGACCCATGCCATGCAGTTCACCTGCCTTGTTGTTTTCACAATTTGATGCATTTTCTTAGTAGATATGATAACACTAAACATAGGATGGCGTAAAATTAAGAGTCAATGCGGGGTATATGGTTTAGAATGGTAAGCGTCAAAAGAACCCTAAACTGGAGATGACCTGGCAATGGCCTTTGGAGCAATTGAGAGCGTAAACTTCAAACTGGCGGAGGGCGAGGGATTCGAACCCCCGGAAGGTTGCCCTTCAACTGATTTCAAGTCAGCCGCCTTCGACCGCTCGGCCAGCCCTCCGCGCTAACCATTATACGCGAAAACCTATTATAATAATAAGCGGAGATAATGCCAACCTCCGGATTTAAAAAATAGAAAGGGTGATAACCATGCACAAAAAGTTGCTACTTATGTGTATAACATGCCTGGTTTTCCTGCTGGTAGCAGGGGCAGGCTTCGCAGCTGAGACAAGCAGTTGTACGGTACCAGAGGACATGTCCTTGGTGATAGTGTCTGCCAATTGGGAGTTCGATATCGAAAGCGGCACTGTTAACGGCAAGGCCGTGGTCAAGAACATTTCAGATAGAACCCTTACGGCTCCCGGAGTGATCGTTAGTTTTTACGACATAGAAGGTAAACAGTTGAGCCAGCTTCCCTTGAGGGGCCCCAAGGCCAAGTTGGAGCCAAAAAGTACATCGACGGTTGATATCAAGGTTAAACTTAAAGAGATTCCCCAAACGATATTGATGGCTCCCTTCGAGGGCCTATGGTCCACCTGAGGCTAAGTATGTTTTCGCGTGGCGAAAACACTTACAGCGTGGGGATGTCTGATTTCAATAACTGCTCTTAGAGAGGTGAGTATCAATGAACATGGAAGAGATCATAGAGAGCTACGTGTGTCGTCCTTGCAAGGTTGCAGTAATAGGTGCTTCTCAGAAGCAGGATAGGCCGGTCTTTGGTGTTATGGAATACCTAAAGGGACAAAATTTTGACCTGTACCCCGTTAACCCCTCTATTGCGGGAGAAGAGGTGCTGGGCTTTCTGTGTTACTCCTCATTGAGTGAGGTCCCTGAAAATGTGGATGTGGTATGCCTTTTCA
>NZ_DAITZW010000087.1:0-1469 GCF_036847465.1 Thermovirga lienii
CATGAACGGATGGAACGGAAAGGCCCTTTGGGTTGATCTCACAAATAGGCAAATAGCAGTAAAACAAATAGACAAAAAAGTATTGAAAAACTTCATAGGCGGTAGGGGCCTCAATGACTGGGTGCTTTACAACCACGTAAGACCGGGAATAGACCCCCTGAGCCCAGACAACCTTTTGTGTCTTGCCGTAGGTCCCCTAACAGGGACAAACCTCTCGTCCACCAGTCGTATCCATGTAAGCACCTTGTCACCTTTAACAGGAATCTTGGGAGATGGGAATGGCGGAGGCAGCTTTGCCTTGGCTCTCAAGAGGGCTGGCTTTGACCAAATAGTTTTCACCGGCGCATCAGATGTCCCTGTAGCTTTGATAATAGACGGAGAGAACGTCTCCCTCATAGAGGCGGTAGATTTGAAGGACTCTTCCACTTGGGAAAAGACCGACATCCTAAAAGAACGCTTCGGCAGGGATTTTTCCGTGGCTGCCATAGGACAAGCGGGAGAAAACCTGGTTCGCTTCGCCTCAATAATGTTCGACAAACACAACTCCGCGGCAAGGGGCAGTGGTGCCGTCATGGGCTCAAAGAACCTGATGGCCATTGCGGCAAGGGGCAAAATAAAAACTGGCATATCCGACCCATTGACGTTTGAAGAGCTTGCCAAAGCTGACAGAGATTACTTGATGAACGATCCCTTTCAGCGGGACGTAGTAGCCCAAATAGGTACCCACGTTGGAATGATCCGATGGTACCCAGGATTTCGCAACAACGAAAAATATCTCGCCCCTGAAGAGGCTCCTGAGGAGTTACTTCCCGAGTCTCTCAAAAAGTATGAGGTTAGCCGCACCGCTTGTGCAAGCTGTGTAGTGCCCTGCAAGGACGTGTTCCAGATACCCGATGGCCCCTACAAGGGAGAAATAGGCAAGGCCATGGAACATGAATGTATCCACTGCCTGGGGACCAACTCTGGCATTACTGACCCCATAGCCATAATGACCATGGAAAACCTGGCCGACAAGTACGGCATGTGTGTCATAGGACTAGGAAACGCCATAGCCTTCGTGAAGGACCTTTACAACCGGGGCATAATAGGAAAGGAAGACACAGGGGGGCTGGACCTCTCATGGGAGAACACAGAAGCACAGATTGAACTAATCCACCAGATAGCCCTGAGGCAAGGCTTCGGCAACCTGGTAGCAGAGGGACTATACAACATCGCCAGGATAATTGGCCCTCAATCCATGCCCTTCTGTTACCATGTAAAGGGTCTTAGCAGGGGGCATTTCCCCGCGGGGATATTCGCCCTTGCCCACGCGACCTCGACGAGGGGAGCCGACCACCTGAGGGGCCGCAGCTGGGCCTTTGGAGAAAACGACCCTGACCTTTGGCCGGAACTTATCAAAAAGGGCTACATCCCCGAAGAAGACCCGGTCAAGACCCTGTTCATAGCTGAAAGGGCGGTAACCCTGACCG
>NZ_DAITZW010000088.1:0-1469 GCF_036847465.1 Thermovirga lienii
CATGAACGGATGGAACGGAAAGGCCCTTTGGGTTGATCTCACAAATAGGCAAATAACAGTAAACCAAATAGACAAAGAGGTATTGAAAAACTTCATAGGTGGCAGAGGCCTAAACGACTGGGTGCTTTACAATCACATAAGACCGGGAATAGACCCCCTTAGCCCGGACAACCTTTTGTGTCTTGCCGTAGGTCCTCTAACCGGGACAAACCTTTCGTCCACCAGTCGTATCCATGTAAGCACCTTATCACCTTTGACAGGAATCTTGGGAGACGGAAATGGAGGAGGCAGCTTCGCCTTGGCCCTCAAGCGGGCTGGTTTTGACCAAGTAGTTTTCACTGGCGCATCAGATACCCCTGTAGCTTTGATAATAGATGGAGAGGACGTCTTGCTTATAGAGGCAGCGTATTTAAAGGGCACATCTACTTGGGAAAAGACGGACATCCTAAAAGAACGCTTCGGCAGGGATTTTTCCGTGGCTGCCATAGGACAAGCGGGAGAAAACCTGGTTCGCTTCGCCTCAATAATGTTCGACAAACACAACTCCGCGGCAAGGGGCAGTGGTGCCGTCATGGGCTCAAAGAACCTGATGGCCATTGCGGCAAGGGGCAAAATAAAAACTGGCATATCCGACCCATTGACGTTTGAAGAGCTTGCCAAAGCTGACAGAGATTACTTGATGAACGATCCCTTTCAGCGGGACGTAGTAGCCCAAATAGGTACCCACGTTGGAATGATCCGATGGTACCCAGGATTTCGCAACAACGAAAAATATCTCGCCCCTGAAGAGGCTCCTGAGGAGTTACTTCCCGAGTCTCTCAAAAAGTATGAGGTTAGCCGCACCGCTTGTGCAAGCTGTGTAGTGCCCTGCAAGGACGTGTTCCAGATACCCGATGGCCCCTACAAGGGAGAAATAGGCAAGGCCATGGAACATGAATGTATCCACTGCCTGGGGACCAACTCTGGCATTACTGACCCCATAGCCATAATGACCATGGAAAACCTGGCCGACAAGTACGGCATGTGTGTCATAGGACTAGGAAACGCCATAGCCTTCGTGAAGGACCTTTACAACCGGGGCATAATAGGAAAAGAAGACACTGGAGGTCTCGACCTCTCGTGGGAGAACGCAGAGGCACAGATCGAACTAATCCACCAGATAGCCCTACGACAGGGATTCGGCAACCTGGTAGCAGAGGGCCTATACAACATTGCCAAGATAATTGGCCCCCAATCCATGCCCTTCTGTTACCACGTAAAGGGCCTTAGCAGAGGACATTTCCCCGCGGGAATATTCTCCCTTGCCCACGCAACTTCGACGAGGGGAGCCGATCACCTGAGGGGCCGCAGCTGGGCCTTTGGAGAAAACGACCCGGAGCTTTGGCCGGAACTTATCCAAAAGGGCTACATTCCTGAAGAAGACCCGGTCAAGACCCTGTTCATAGCTGAAAGGGCGGTAACCCTGACCG
>NZ_DAITZW010000089.1:0-1089 GCF_036847465.1 Thermovirga lienii
AACATCCAGTTTCACCTTCTCCTCCACGGTTCGGCACCTCCTTTTAGAGTCAATACATCATGGTTTTGCAAATCATCAAGCGCCTTGCTCGACAAAATAGTATTTAGGAAATCTTTATCTTCAAGATAATCCACTATCTTTACAAACCCCCCTTCCTCGGATGGGGGCAATATCACGTCTGCTATTTCTTTGAGCTCCTTAGGTGCGTCTTCCATGGTAAAAGCTACATGTGCTGTGCGCAAAAGAGTTTCATCGTTCATGTGGTCACCTGCTGCTACAACGATTCTGTTTTTTGAACTCCTTTGCCCTAAAAGTTCAGCCAAGGCGTGCCCCTTGGAGACATGTACAGGCAATATGTCTAAAAAACCATCTCCCGCCATGGTCACTGAAGCCTTGCCATTTAGTTTGGCGGACATATGGTCATGGAGCTTTCTTATCAAAGCCCTATCACCATGAAAAATCACCCTGAAAATGGAGTCAAGCTCCTGGGGGTCCTTTAGGCTTGGCCTCACTTCGACTCCAAGACTACTGAAATAATCTATCACAGCTTCATCATGGGGTCTACAGAAAACCATTTCGTCTCCTATGACTTGAATTCCCACATTGTAATCCCACCCAAGGGCCAAAACCTCTTTTACAAGGGATCTGGGCATCTTCTTTTCCCATACCGACCCCCCCTTGCTGAAGTCCATTATTCGGGCTCCATCGTAGACTATAGCCGGACTTGAGGCTCCTACCTTATGGATATGCGGCAAAGCAGACGCTAGAATCCTTCCTGTGGCCACCAACAAAGTCCATCCGTTCTCTCTCAAGATTTTACAAACCTCCGCCACTTGCTCAGGAATGACATCCCTATGGGCGAGGGTACCATCTATGTCTGTCATCAGAATTTTCTCCAACTTTTTTCCCAACCTTATCACCATCCTTGAAGTTATATTATACGTTATTGTCTGAGTAGACCTAAAAATACTGAATAAAAACGTCATCAATTAAACCACTATACTAAAACAGTACAATCTCCATCTTATATGCTATTGCGGCATTTTCTTTGACCCTGTTCATGGGTGCCGCCATGGCGGAAGAGGTAGT